>DASRIN010000687.1:0-5218 GCA_035649975.1 Gemmatimonadales bacterium | reverse complement strand
CGCGTCCTTGCGCTCCACCAGGAGATCGCCCACCCGGCGAAGCACGTCACCCCGCGCCGGCGCCGGCGTGCGAGACCAGGTCTCGAAGCCTCGCTTGGCCGACTGCACCGCGGCCTCGACGTCGCGGGCGTCGGAATCGGGGAAGCGGCCGATCAGGTCGTCCTGCTTGGCCGGGTTCCGATTCTCGAAATAGGCCCCGTTGGACGGCGCAATCCACTTGCCGCCAACAAAGTTCTGGAAGGTCTTGGTCTCGGGCGTCCGGGCGACCCGGGGCTCACGCACATCATAAGTCTTGGTCATGGATTCCTACTGTGAAGGCTGCGGTGCTGGGGTAGTGGGTTCCGGCGGCGGCGGCGGGCAGGTCCATTGCCGGGCCTCCCTCGCGTAGCCGGCCCGAGGCAGAATCTCCCGGGCAGCCATGATTCCCGCGAACAGGAAAACGAGCAGCGAGAGCAACAGGCCAAGCCCCTGGCGGTGGGCCCAGCTGGCGAAGGCGCCCAGCAGGCCAGCCATCATGGTCAGCAGACAGGCTCCCAGAAAGAAGATGAGCCGAATGCCGCAAGTATTGTCGAATGGCCAGACTACGAGCGCCACTGCAAGCAGCACGGAGAGCAGGGTCCAGAACCAAGCCAAGGCGACGAAGCGGCGACGCGGCCCGGTCTGCCCGCTAGCCGTCACCGGGCCGCCAGCAGGCTGCTTGGCAATGGCCCGGTCAATGTCCGCCAGCTCCTTGTCCCAGTCCCGTGGCTGCTCAGTCATGCGACCCCCGAGTAAGACCGTAGCGCTCGATCTTCTTATACAGATTCGACCGCGGCATCTTCAGCGCCCGCGCCGTCTCCGACACGTTCCAATCATGCTCCTTGAGCTGCTGCTCCAGGAATTTCTTCTCCGCTTCCTGCTTGAATGTCTCGAAGGTATGCGGCGCTGCTCCGTCGGCACCGGCACCTGCGTTGCCGGGGAGGAGATGATCGATATCCGCCCCGGTCACGGTCTTGCCGCTGGCGAGAATCAGCGCCCGCTCCACCGCGTTGCGCAGCTCCCGAATGTTGCCGGGCCAGGATCGGGCCTGGAGCCGGCGCACCGCGTCGTCAGAAAACTTCCGTCCCGGCACCCCTGCGCTGGCCGCCAGCTGCTCCGCGAAGTATGCCACCAGGGCCGGAATATCCTGCTTCCGGTCGCGAAGGGGCGGAACGTCAATCGGAACCACGTTGAGCCGGTACAGCAGGTCCTCCCGGAAATGCCCCTCGGCAATTTCGTCGTCGAGATCCTTGTTGGTGGCGGCCAGCACCCGCACATCCACCTGGATGGACTTGGAGCCGCCGATCCGGGTGACGACGCCCTCTTGCAACACCCGGAGCAGCTTGGCCTGGGCCGAGAGCGACATGTCGCCCACCTCGTCCAGGAACAGGGTCCCGCCGTCGGCCTGCTCGAACTTCCCTGCCCGATCTGCAAATGCGCCGGTGAAGGAGCCCTTCATGTGGCCGAACAGCTCGCTCTCGATCAGCTCCGATGGGATGGCGGCGCAGTTCACCTCGATGAAGGGGCGGTCCCCCCTGGGGGACCCCTCGTGCAACGCGCGGGCCACCAGTTCCTTCCCGGTTCCGTTCTCGCAGGTGATGAGTACCCGCGCCGCCGTGGGGCCGACCTTGGCGATCAGGTCTCGCACCGTCTTGAGCGCCGGGCTGTCCCCTACCATGGTGAACCGGCTCTCGGTGGCCTCCCGCAGCCGGATGTTCTCGTCCCGGAGCTCGGCGTGGGCCAACGCATTCCGCACCGTGACCAGCAGCCGGTCGGTGTCGAGCGGCTTCTCCAGAAAGTCGAACGCGCCACGCTGCGTTGCCTCAACTGCTGTGGCGATGGTGCCGTGGCCTGAGATCATCACTACCTGGGCCTTGGGATCGAGGTCGCGGATGCGGGAAAGGGTCTCCAGCCCATCGAAGCCGGCCATCTTTACGTCCAGAAAGACCAGGTGGGGACGGAACTCGGGATAGAGCGTGAGCGCCTCACCCCCGGTGGCCGCAACCCGAACCACCAGGTTCTCGTACTCCAGGACCTGCTTCAATGCCTGGCGGATACCGGCTTCGTCGTCCACGATCAGGATGCGATGACTCATGCGCGCGGCGCTCCGTAGAGAACAGCACCGGTCGGCCGCACCCGGATCTCGCGAATCCCGGCGGGTATGCGCACCGGGACCGTACGCCGGTTGGGGTCGCCGAGTGCCTTTGCCACCAGCTTGGGAACCGCATCGCGGGGCAGCGGGAAGTTGCGAATGCTGAATGACCGCAGGGCCCACTCGGCCTGACGCGGTCCGACGACCTGGATCGGTCCGGCCGCCTCGATCGGCTCGGTCGGCTTCAGCGCCATCGCCAGCGGGCCCACCAGTTCCTTGGGCAGACGCGCGGTGGCGAGCCGCGCCCGCACCGCAATGGATCCGTCCTGCAGCTCCACCTGCAGTGAGTCGAGCTGTTTCCGGAGACTGGGGTCCAGACCCGAGCCGATCATCGAAGCGACTTCAGCCGCGGTGAGAACCACCGAGTCTGCTCTCCAGCCATTCAGGGAATCGATCTTGGCGCGGGCCGACATCAGAGAGCGGGTGCCGGGGCGCCCCGCCGAGCTGCTGACATCGCTGCCACCGAGGGAACCGATCAGCTTGCGTGCCTCGCTCCCCAACCGGTCGCGATAGAGCCAGCCGAGCCCGAGCAGGAGCAACAGTCCCAGGAATCCGATGAACTTGACCGGCGCGGTGAGACATCCCATCACTCCCCCAGGGTGAGCGTGAGCCGGGATTCGTACCGGGGCCCGCCGGTCGTGAGCACGCTCTCATAGAGCACCAGCTCTCGGGCCACGAACGGCACCGGCTTCATGCGCTCCTCGTGGGCATCCAGGCCCCGGCTCGGCAGCCGCTGTCCCTCGCGAACCCGGCCCAGGGTGATGTGCGGCTGGAACGGCGCGCCCTCGGGCGGAAAGCCGATTGCCTCGCAGCCCCGCTCGATCCGGTCCTGCAGCAGCTCCAGTGATGGCGGCGCATCCATCCCGGCCCACAGGATGCGGGGCCGGCTCCGGGTGGGGAAGGCGCCCAGGCCACCGAGAGTCAGGCTGAGTGCGCCGGCTCCGTCGGCCGCAAAGCGCAGCGCCTCGCTGATCACCTCGAGTCGTTCGGGGGCCACCTCACCGAAAAACTTGAGGGTGAGGTGGAGTCCCTCATCATGTACCCAGCGCACCGGCCACTCTTCCTTCCGCAGGTCGCTCAATAGCTCGAGGATCCGGGCTCGCGCCGGCTCGGGAATCGGCACTCCGGCAAAGAGCCGCATCAGCGTTGGACCGGCGCGAGGGCCAGCAGTCCGCCTCTCCGATATCCGGCCGGATCCAGCTCCACTTCCTCGAACCCAAACTGGGTGAAGGCCGCGTCGATGCTGTGCCAGTGGGCCCGCACCAGTTGCATCTGATCCGGCATCACCTCCACTCTTGCCTTCTCGCCGTGGTGGCGGACCCGCAGGTCTCCGGTGACACCGAGGGCGCGAAGCAGCGACTCTCCCTGCTCCACCTGATGCAGCCGCTCGGGCGTGATCGCAAGGCCGTAGGCCACCCGACTCGAGAGGCAGGGCGATGCCGGTGCGTTCCAGGTCGGGATCCCCAGCTGTCGCGCTGCCATCCGTACGTCCGCCTTGCTCCAGCCCAGCTCGGCGAGCGGCGAGCGTACCGCCTGCTCCCGTGAGGCACGCAGGCCGGGCCGGTGGTCACCCAGGTCATCGGCGTTGGTGCCGTCGATAACGGTATCGAAGCCTCGCTCCCGTGCGATTTGGCCGAGCCGGGTCCACAATTCGTTCTTGCAGAAATAGCAGCGTTCGGTGGTATTGCGGAGATAGCGGGGATCGTCCAGCTCGTGGGTATCGATCGCGAGCAGGGAGACGCCGAAGCGCTGCGCGATCTTGGTCGCGGTGTCCTCCTGAGACTCGGGATAAGAAGCGCTGCGTCCGGTTACCGCGAGAAACCGCTCGGCGCCCAGGGTCTCCGAGCAGACGACCGCAAGCAGCGCGGAATCGACTCCTCCGGAGTAGCCGAGGACGACCCGGCCGAGCGTTTCCAGATGAAGCCGCAGGGCTTCCAGGCTTGGCATGTAGGGAAACGTAATGTATTGGAGGCCGGCCCTCATGGGCCGGTAGCATAGCCGGACCCTCATGGGCCGGCACCGCTTGCGCCCCGGCTCACGGCGAGGAAGTTCAGGGATGACCAGCGCAACCAGCGTGCCCCGCCCGGTGCTCAGCACGATCGACGGGATCGTCCTCATTGTCGGATTGGTGCTGGGGGCCGGCATCTTTCGTGCACCTCAGCTGGTTGCCGCCGGCAGCACCAGCAACGCATCGTTTCTCCTGCTCTGGGTCGCCGGGGGAGTGGTCTCGCTGATCGGTGCTCTTTGCTACGCCGAGCTGGGCGCGGCCTACCCGAGTGCCGGAGGAGAGTACCACTTCCTGCGCCGTGCATTCGGGCGCCAGACCGGATTTCTCTGTGCCTGGTCGCGGCTGACCGTCATCCAGACCGGATCCATCGCTATCCTGGCGTTTCTGGTGGGCGACTACGCAGGCAGCATCGGCTGGGGCGACGATGCGCCTCCCTGGGTCTCGCCCGCAGTGGCCGCCGTGGTCGTGGTGCTGCTCACCGGGCTCAACGTGGCCGGTCTCCGGCAAGGCTGCCGGATGCAGTACGTCCTCACCACGATGGAGGTGCTGGCCCTGCTGGCCGTCACCACAGCCGGCATCATCGCGGCGGTTTCGGCAGAGAATCCACCGGCTTCGTCGTCGCACATTCCCAGCTCCGGCGTCTCGCTCGCTTTCATCTTCGTGCTGCTCACCTTCGGCGGCTGGAGCGAGGCAGCCTACCTCTCGGCGGAGTTCCGGGATCGGCGGCGAGGCGTGGTGCGGACACTGAGCTGGGGGCTGGCCATCATAACCCTCCTGTACCTGCTCACCAACGTGGCGTACCTGCTGGCGCTCGGCCTGGACGCCGTGGCCAAGTCCACCGCTGTGGCCGCAGACGTGATGCGCAGGGGCGTGGGGGAGTGGGGGGCCGTGCTGGTGAGTCTCGGGGTCATGGTCGCCGCTCTGTCATCGGCCAATGCCACTATGATCACCGGTGCCAGGAGCAACTACGCGATGGGGCGGGACGTGCCGGTGTTCGGCATCCTCGGCGGCTGGCACGAGCAGGAGTCCACGCCCAAAGC
>DASRIN010000686.1:0-3408 GCA_035649975.1 Gemmatimonadales bacterium | reverse complement strand
GGCCCAGTCGCGGCTCTCGTTTCATCTCAAAGTGCTGAAGGATGCCGGGCTAGTATCCGACCGAAAGGAAGGCCGGTGGACGTATTACACCCTGGAACCGGGAGCCCTGGACGAGTTGGCGGAGATTCTGGGGGAGTTGGCCTCGAAGCCGTCCCCGGCGGAGCGGAAGAACGGCTGCTGTTGAACCCATTTTTTTGGGCAACACATCAACAAATCTTGATGAGGTGGAGACGATGAGCACTGACGTAAAGGAAACTGTTCGCCGGAAATACGCCGAGGCCGCTCGGCAGGTGGCGGATGGCGGCAAGAGCTCCTGCTGCTCCAGCACCTGCTGCGGTGGAACGGCCGAGGATCCGATCACGAGCAACCTGTACAACTCCGCCGAAACCGGGGCGCTCCCGGAGAAGGCAGTGCTGGCCTCGCTAGGCTGCGGCAATCCCTCAGCCCTGGCCGAGCTTCGGGAAGGGGAAGTGGTGCTGGATCTGGGCTCCGGCGGCGGCATCGACGTGCTGCTCTCGGCCCGGCGGGTCGGGGCGACCGGCAAGGCGTACGGTCTCGACATGACCGACGAAATGCTGGCACTGGCGCGGGAGAATCAACGTAAGGCCGGAGTCGAGAACGTCGAGTTCCTGAAGGGCGAGATCGAGGCGATCCCCCTGCCGGACAGCTCGGTGGACGTGATCATCTCTAACTGCGTGATCAATCTGTCTGCCGACAAGGGGCGGGCACTCCGGGAGGCGTTCCGGGTGCTGAAGCCGGGCGGGCGGTTCGCGGTCTCGGATGTCGTGGTTCGGGGCGAGGTGCCGCCCGAGATCCGTCGGAGCATGGAGCTCTGGGTCGGCTGCATCGCCGGCGCGCTCAGTGAGGAACAGTACCAGAGGCTCCTCAGCGACTCCGGGTTCGAACAGATCGGGATCGAGCCCACCCGGATCTACGAGATAGAGGATGCGAAGGCGTTTCTGGAGGGCAGTGGCCTCAACCCGGAGCTGCTGGCCGGGGAAGTAGGCGGAAAAGTCATGGGCGCGTTCGTACGCGCCCGTAAGTCTGTCGGGAGGAGTTAATCGTGAGGACAGAGACCATGCATGACCCTTGTGTCCAAATGCGGCCGGCGGCGCCGGATGATTTGCCGTCGGTTCTTTCACTGCTGGGCCAGGCCAACCTGCCGACCCAGGGCGTGGAGTCCGGGGCTCTCTCGGACTTCATCGTGGCCGAGCGAGACGGCCAGCTCGTTGGAGTAGTGGGCCTCGAGATCTATCGGGAGTCGGCCCTGCTCCGCTCTGCGGCGGTAGACCCCAAATGGAGAGGGACAGGGATCGGCCGGACCCTGATCGAGCGAGCACTGGACCTCTCCCGGGAACGGGGCATTCAGGACGTCTATCTGCTCACGACCACCGCCGAACACTACTTCCCCCGCTTCGGCTTCTGCTGCGTGAACCGGGAGTCGGTGCCTGACGCGGTCCGCGAATCGGTCGAGTTCCGGGAGGCCTGCCCCGCTTCTGCGGTGGTGATGCGGAAGAACGTTAGTGGTCGCTGAGCCCCAAAGCCCATCGCACTCCCTACAAAGCACAGATTAGCATATACAATCTTGCTTTTCTCCGCCCATCTATTAAGTAGGAATTATCTCAGGCGGATTGGGTACCTGAGACCCAGGAACTGCTTCATCGATGGAGGTTACTGTGACTGGTCTTCTCTCGCGCCGCACCGCGGCCGCAGCAATAATCCTCGCGATGGTGGGGTGTAAGAATCGGCAGAGCGCCGACACGGCATCGAGTGCATCGGACACGGCGTCCAGCGGGATGGCCGCTGGCGATACAGCGCAGTCGGGGGCCACCTCCGGCGGCTGGTCCGATGCCAATATCGTGGCTCTTCTCGATGAGGCGAACATGGCCGACAGCGCCTCCGGGGCCTACGCCATCACCAAAGCGACCAGCCCCGACGTGAAGGCGTTTGCCAAGCTGATGATGGGCGAACATCACGCCCTCAGAGTCAAGGGGCAGCAGCTGGCCCAGCAGCTCAACGTGACCCCGCAGGCGCCGGCGAACGATCCGTTGAAGCCTGCCGCCGAGGCCGAGATGACAGCCCTCAAGGCGGCTCCAAAGGGCCAGCAGTTCGACCGTACCTATATCGAGCAGGAGATCGGCATCCACAAAGCGGTGCTCGATCTGGCGGGCAAGGCCCATGACGCGGCCCAGAATGAGGAGTTGAAGAAGCTGATCGAGCAGGCTGGTCCGGTGATCCAAAAGCATTTGGATCGAGCCGAGGCGATTCAGAAGCAGCTCGGCAGACCCAGCGCTTGATCCTCGGCTCGGAGATGGTATGAGAAGCAAGGCGAGCTTCAGGGGCCATCCGATACATCCAGCCCTGATCCCCTTCCCCTTCGGGTTCCTCTACGGCGCGTTCGGGTTCGATCTCGCCGCGCGACTCGCCGGACAGCCGAGCTGGTGGACTACCGGCGGCTATTTGGGTCTGATCGGCATCGTCGCGGCACTGATCGCGGCGGTGCCGGGATTCATTGACTACTTCGGCACGGTTCCACCGAGAAGCTCGGGAAAAGCGCGCGCCACCAAGCACATGGTGGTCAATCTCACGGCCGTGGTCCTGTTTGTGCTGGCATGCGCCATTCGAGCCGATGCGGGGCCGCCTGGCACTGGCATTCTCGCCCTCGAAGGCGTCGGTGTGGCTCTGCTAACCGCAGGCGGATGGATGGGCGGCGTGCTGGTCAACCGCATCAGATCGGAGTGGACCATCGCTATGCCCGGGCAGGAAAGTGGAAGGAGTCGCGGATCCAGCCCGGAGCGGACCGGTCCCCGGTGGTCGCCCGGTCAGATGAGCTGCAGCCCGACCAGATGAAGCTGCTGCACATCGACGGTCGCCGGATCGTACTCGCCCGGACCGAAAAGGGCTATGTGGCGTTCGATGATCGCTGTACTCACAAGGGCGGATCCCTCGCCGGCGGGGCCATGATCGGTGGTGTGGTGCAGTGCCCCTGGCACGGCTCGCAGTTTGACTGCCGGACTGGAGCAGCAGGAGCTGGGCCCGCCAAGAAATCAATCGCCACCTACCGAGTGAGCGAGAGCAACGGGGAAGTCAGACTCAAGCTGGACTCCGCCTGAGGATGTCGGCGATCCCCTCGAGTGTGGTTGGGTAGCGCGTCGCCCAACCGGTCGTCTCCCTGAGCTTTCGGTTCGATATTCGAAGCGATCGGGCCAGTGTCGGGCCGACGGCACCACCGAGCGGGGTAGCCCAGCGGGGCGGAAATCGCGGCGGTGAAACGCCCAACAGAAGGGCAATACCGTTGGCCAGGTCGCGCCGGCGAACCGGATTATCCTCTGCGACATTGTAAACTCCGGCCTGGGCGCCGAGGGCAGCCAGCACCGCGGTGGCGGCGTCCTCGTGGTGAGCCCAGGA
>DASRIN010000685.1:0-14745 GCA_035649975.1 Gemmatimonadales bacterium | reverse complement strand
TCATCATGATCGCCACCACGCCCACGCCGCCGACCATCAGGCCGACGCTGGACAGCACGATCATCGCGATGAAGAATGCGGCGGTGATCTTGTTGAAGGTGTCGAGCACCCGGTCCTGCGTAACGACGGCAAAATTGTCCGGAGCACCGGGTCGAAGTCCCCGCTCGGTCCGGAGCGCCGCCACCACCTGATCCTGCGCTTCCTGCACCGTGGCGGAGTCGGTCGGGAGCACGGCGATCTCCATCCACCCCTTCTGGTATTCGGCCACCTTCGTGAAAGTGGTATGGGGGATGGCAAGTCTCGGCTCGTCCGCGTTGCTGAACAGACTGGCGGCCTCGGCGTGGAGACCGATCACCTCGAAGGGCTCGCCGAAGAGCTTGATCCGCTTCCCGATCGGATCCCGCCGGGGGAAGAGCGACTCTGCCAGCTTGTCGTTGATGATGACGACCCGAGCACCCGCCGCGTACTCCATGTTGGTGAAGTTGCGTCCCGAGAGAATGTCTCCCCCATTGACCAGGTTCCAGGTAGGGGTCATGCCTGCCATGTCTACGCTCTTGAGCTCCACTCCCTCGAAGCTCACCGGACCCTGGCTGTACTCGCCGATGTTGATCTCCCGGACGGTGGGCAGGCTCCGGATCAGCTGCGCCTCCTCGACCGTGAGCCAGGGCATCCGCCGCCAGGGTGAGAGCTCATCCGACCCGTCCGAGACCTCGAGCCCTCCCGAGAAGTAGCGCTGGACGAAGAACGTTTTCGGCCCCGCCGCTTCGAGAATGCTGGTAATGCTGCGGTTGATGCCGGTGATGGCCGATCCCATCGCAATCACCACCGTCACACCGATGGCAACACCGAGGATCGTGAGGGTCGCGCGCACCTTGTTGGCCCGGATGGAGTCGAGCGCGATGGCCGATCCTTCCAACATCCGGGAGACAAAGCTCCACTTCCGCCGCGGCGTCATTCAGCCCTCAAGGCGACAATCGGATCCAGCCGGGAAGCTCGGCTGGCGGGATAAACTCCCGCCGCCATTCCGACCGCCATGCCGAGCACCACGCCCACGATGATGGACCAAGGGGCTACCGCAGCCGGGAGCGGCGTGACTGCCTTGACCACAAACGCCAGCGCGATGCCCAGTCCGATGCCGAGAGCCGCGCCGACGGAGGCGAGGGTTGCGGACTCCACTACGAACTGGGCCATGATGTCTCGCCGGCGGGCCCCGAGCGCCTTGCGAATGCCGATCTCTCGAGTCCGCTCGCTGACCGCCATCAGCATGATGTTCATGATCACGATGCCGCCGACCACCAGCGAGATGGCCACCAGCCCCGGGAGTGCCACGAACAGGATCCGCGAGATCTTTTCCCAGCTGCCCAGCGCCCCCTCCGCCGTCTGAAAGGCAAAGTTGCTTTCCTCCCATGGCTTCAGCTGCCGGCGGCTGCGCATCAGGGCCTCGGTCTCGTCCAACGCCACCTGCATCTGCCCGGGGTTGGCCGTCTGCACGATAAGTGCATCGAGGATGTTGATGGGGCAGATGAGGCGCCGCCCCGGGGCACTGAACGGCATAATGGCAAACTTGTCGAGCGAGATACCGAACAGCGTTCCTTGCCGGGATACCACGCCGATCACCCGGTAGGGAATCCCGCCGATGAAGACTTGCTTGTTCAGCGGTTCGACCCCGGCCAGGAGTTTCTGGGCGACCTCGGTTCCGATCACCAGCACCGGCTGGGCGGTGCGCACCTCCTGTGCAGTGAAGGCCCGTCCCGCTTCCAGCTCGTAGTTCTTGATCCGGAAGTAGGTCTCTTCCGTGCCCACCAGATTGACGTCGCGGGCCGTTCTGCCCTGGTAGTGCAGGGCCACCCGGTCCTCGCAGAAGTTGGCGAAGGTGGCAGGAGTCTTCACCCGCTCCCGCACGTAGTCAGCGTCGGAGTAGGTGATCCGGGGGCGGCGGCGCCAGGCGAGCCACACGTCGTCGGGGACATTGTCGGTGGTGATGTAGGGCCGCTGTCGCAGCTGGAAGGTGTTGGCGCCCACGAGGGTGTTGGCGAACCGATCCTCCATGTACCGGTTCATGCCCTGGACAATGGAAACCACCGCAATCAGGAAGGTGACGCCGATGAGCACTCCGATCAGGGAGAAGAAACTTTTCAGCTTCTGCGTCCGGATCGTTCGGAGCGCCATCCAGATGGCTTCCAGCAGCCGCATTACGAGGCCTTCGTCTCCCGCGCCTTGGTGGTGTCCGCCTGGCGGACCTTGGCGCCGTCCTTGAGATCGCGAATGGCTTGGTAGGTTCCTGCGACGATGGTCTCGCCCTCTCTTAAACCGTCCACCACCTCGAAGTACTCCTCACCGGCAACTCCGGTCTTGACCGGCCGAAACGTGGCGACGCCGTTCCGGACCACGAAGACGCCTTCCGCCTCCCGTTTCTTGAATCGGGCCCGTAGCGTGTCTATAGCCGGCGCCCCTTCGGTCTCGTTGGGAACCTTCTCGTGATCCCGCACCGTCAGCGCGATGATCGGAATGCTGACCGCCCGGTCTCGGGTGTCGGTGATGATCCGCGCCGTGCAGCTGAGGTCAGGGCGGATGTCCGGGGGAGGCTTGCGCAGCGTGATCTCCGCATCGAAGTCGACCGCCCGATCGGTAGAACCCGATGCCGTCTCGGTGGGCGTGAGCTTGGCACTGTGGCTGATCTTGCTCACGTCGCCCCAGAAAGTAGTGTCGGGATAGGCGTCGATCGTCACCTCCACCGAGTCGCGCTGCCTGAGCCGCACCACATCGGTCTCGTCGACCTGTACCTTGGCCAGGATCACCGACAAGTCGGCGACCGTCATCAGCAGTCCGGTCTCCCGAGAGAAGGTGCCCGGTACCGCCACCTCGCCTTCCTCGACCGCCAGGCGAACCACCCGCCCGCTCATCGGTGCGGTGAGCCGGGTCTTGGCCAGATTGTCCTTGGCCTCCTGCAGACTGGCTCGTGATTGCTCCAGCTGGGCCCGCGTGGACTGATAGGTGGCCTCGGCCACGTCATACGCCGTCTGGGCCTGCTCGACGGCCTCAGGGGCGATCAGGTCCTCACCCAGCTGGGTCAGCTGGTGGGCGCGATTCCAGGCCCGCTGGGCCTGATCCCGGGTAGCCCGGGTCTGCACCAGCACCGCCTGGGTGGAAGCCACGGCTCCCTGTGCCCGCGCCACCGCTGCCTGGTATTGAGCCGGATCGATCTGGAGCAGGAATTGCCCCTTTTTCACGAGGTCCCCCTCGCGCACGGCGATATCGATGATCCGACCGGTTATGTCCGCGCTGATGTCTACTGACGTCTTCGCTTCGATCTTTCCGCTGGCCGTCACCGAGCTGACCAGGTCACGCCGGCTGACTTGCTCCAGTCGGACCTCGGTGGCGCGGTTCTTTTGCCGGTAGGCTCGAAAGGCGACCAAGCCGGCAACTGCCAGGACCACCATGCCGACAACCGTCCAGACCTTAGTTCTGCGCGACATGTGCGACCCTGGCCCTTTGAGGTGAGATGCGACGGGCCGCAATACGCGGACATCGCCGCAGTGGTTTCAACTTGCGACAAATCACTTTCTTCTGGGCTGCTCGTCAACGAGTTACGGTGGGTGTTACCGCGAGTACTGCTCAGTCCTTGGCCCGGCCGACCCGGATGTTCGACTCCGGAAGCACCAGGCTCACCAACCCCTGACCGTCCGTTTCCATGGTTCCCCTGATGCCCCCGGTGAGGCTCACCTGTCCCCCCGAGTCCCGCCGGGCAACGAACGAGGCCCGCCGGGCAGTCCGGGGGAAGACTGCGGTGAGTGGCCGGCCGTTCGGCGTGGCGAGATCGGCCACAGCGATGTAGAGGGAATACACGTTGTCATCCAGTAGCACGACGTCCGGCCCACCCGGCATCTCGCGCCCTGCTTCCGATCCCTTCGCCACGGTGCGGATGATCAGGCGAGCCCCAGAGCCCGCCGCCAGGATAACCGTGGGTCCATTAGGCCCTTCGACGTCCAGCTGGAACTTGGCCAGAGAAGATTCCGCAGTTCGCTCCAGGTTGGCGGCGATGCGAAGCGTCGGGTTGTTGGCCGGATAGTGGCCATTGGCGCGCAGGGTTGAACCGGATGCGCCGCGCCCGCGCCCGCGGGTCAACTGGTAATCTTCCCGGCCGATCTCGCGGCCATCCTGCTGGATCACCAGCTTGACTTCGGCGACTTCCTGAGCTTGGAGGCGACCTGCGGGAGCAAGCAGGAGCAGAACAGCGGCCAGACGCATGGCATCTCCGATCATGTCAGGATCTGGTCAAGCAACTGCTGACCCGGTCGAGGATAAATCTATACAGCCGCTCACCCTTCTGGGCGGTCGCCAGACTGGGATATCCCACCGAGCCGGGGGAGCCCTGGGGGAGTCTCCGGCTCTGCCCCGGTCGGTAGCGGCCCAGCAGATTGGGCGGCAGCTCGAAGTCCTGGGCCAGATCCATCCGAACCAGATGGGGAGCGAGGTACAGGAGCAACGAAGTGTCCAGCTCGCCGCCTTGGATCGGCGAGGCCGGGCGGTCCAGCAGGTTGCCGAAGTTGATGCTGAAGATGTCCAGCACCTGGACAGTGGCGGCGTCGGTTCGAATGGCGCTGAGCGCCTCCAGGTGGGCTTCGCTGGACTGAGCGGTGATGATGAAGAACTCGCGAACGCCTGCCCCCTCTTCCCAGGATTCGATAAGTTCGTTCATCACCCGGTGAAGCGTCCGCCGCCTCAGAGTCGCCCCGCCTGGAAAGGGGCGAGTCGTCGCATGCACGCCGTACTCGACGGTGGGAACCCGGGTAACGCCGAACCTCTCGGAAAGGTCGTCCGCCAGACGCTCCACGATGATCGTATCGCAGCCGAGCGGTAGGTGGGGGCCGTGCTGCTCGGTGGTTCCTACCGGGACGATCAGCGCCGGGCGCTCCCGCAGGCGCTCTCCGACCGCACTGGGCGTCATTTCCTTCAATCGCCAGGGGTGTCGATCCTGATTCATCGCGGGCGTTGGTGGGTCGTGTTAATGGTGGCTGCCGGAGGCGCGGCCGCCGAGTGGCTGCGGCAGCCAAGCTGGACCTGGGTGTGGATTGCCTGGCTGGCTGTGGCCTTACTCGCGGCCGCTCTCTGGCCACTGAGGGGATGGCGCCGGTGGGGCCTCCTGCTGCTGCTCGGCGGGCTCGCGGTCGCGCTCACTCAGTCGCAGCGCCAGCTGAAGGCGATCGAGTTGCGCTGGCCGGAGGAACGAGAACGGCGGGTGACGGCCGCATCGGAGCACCTGGCCGGCGACCTCCACGCCGCGCTCCATCGGGCGGAGCGCCTGGCCGATGCTGCGGCCGGCACCACCTCATTCAGTCAGTCCGGCGCCCTGCAGGTGTTGGAGCGTTTGGTCCCCTCCTCCGGGCCGGAGATGAGTGTGGTGGTGTTCGACCAGCGGGGAAACCCCTGGGCATGGGCTGGCCGACACCGGCTGCCGCACCGCAGCGAGGGCGACTCGTTTGCCGCCCGGACCAGTAGATATTATGTCGTGCTGGAGGCACGGCGCCACTCGCCCGACGGGCGGAGTGCCGTCGCCGGCGTGCTGATTTGGGCCCACCCCGCTGTCCCCGACCGGGGCCGCAGTTTGGCCGAACTGTTTCGCACCCGGACCGAAGTGGGGCTCTCGGTCTATCCCGCAGGCACGGCTCCCAACAGCAGCGACGTGTTCGATTACGAGGAGCCCACCACAACCGGCGCCCGGCTCCTCTTCAGCGTTCAACCAATTCCCCCAGAACAGGGTGCGGCTAGAGAGCTGGTCTTCCACCGGGTGAGCCGGCTGGCGGTCTGGCTGCTTCTCCTGGCTTTCGCTCTCGCGCTGAGCCTCGCGGGCGCACCGGTCGAACGCTTTCTGCTCCTGGGACTGGTCTTGTGGCTCGCTGCGCGCGCGCCGGTTGGTGCGGCGCTTGGACTTCAGGGCGTGTTCTCACCGGCGACGTTCTTTCGCCCACTCCTCGGACCGCTGTCGGGCTCGGCGGGCATACTGGCGCTCGCCGGAATGCTGCTCACCATGGCCGGGGTCTGGCTCTGGCGGCGCCGGATGCCACGCCGCTGGTACGGCGTTCTGTTTGGCATCCTCCTGCTGCTCGCGGCCCCCTTTCTGATCAGCAACCTGGGCCGAGGCATCACTCCCCCTGCTAGGGGTGTATCGATAGGACTCTGGCTCACCTGGCAGCTCACGTTGGTAGTGGCGGCGTCGGCGCTGATCGTGCTCGCCGCTGCTCTCTTTCGAGGCGACTCGCCAGAGCCTCCCAGTCGCCGTCGCATCGTCGTTGCCGTAGCCATCGCCCTCGCGGCAGCCGTTATCGGAGTCCTGGTGTGGAGCCCGCGGGGTGGGTGGCCTGACTGGTACACCTTCCTTTGGACTCCGGCGCTGTTCCTGGTAGCACTCCCCGCGCCGCGCTGGGCCACCATCACCGGCGTCGCTCTGGTGGCAGGCAGCTCGGCGGCCCTGGTCACCTGGGGCGCCGCGCTGGCGGGCAGGGTGCAGGTTGCGCAGCGGGATATCGCCCGTCTGGGTGAGGAGCCCGAACCGCTCGCAGTGCCGCTGCTGGAGCGCTTCGGGGAGCAGCTTCGGCGTGCGCCGACACCAGTCAACGCCTCTCAGATGTACGCTCTGTGGCACGGCTCTGCGTTGAGCAACCAGGGATATCCTGCACACCTTGGACTCTGGACCCAGTCTGGCCAGCTGCGTGACGAGCTGAGCCTGGACTCGCTGGACCTGTCACCCGAGCTGCTCGGCGGATTGGTGCGCAGCTTTACCGGGCTCGATACCCTCAGGGTTACCCAACTGGTCCGGATGCCTGGCGTGCATCACGTGCTCCTGGTGCGGCTCTCTCCGGAGCTGGTGATGACCGCTTCGATCGGTCCTCGAACCGAGCTGATTCTCCCCGCCAGAGCGGGGCGCCTCCTCGAGCCGTCTCGGCGCCACGCGCCGCTCTACCAGCTGAGCCTGGCTCCGCCCGGTTCCCCTTCGGCGCCTGATGCGACGTCCCTCTGGCGAAGGGAGGGGTGGTCGCTGCGGCGGGAGTATCCCCTGGTGCTGGCCGGGGAATCGCGCTCGGTGCACGCCACCATTAACCTGCGCGGCCCGGTGCCGTTGTTCGTGCGGGGAGCGCTGGTTGTGCTGCTCGACGCCGCCGTTCTTGCTTTGCTCTGGCTGATTGCCGAGCTGGTGGCGGGTATGCGGCTGTCCCGGCCGCGCTGGGGCAGCCTGGTCCGATCGTTCCGGATTCGTCTGGCGTTCACCCTGGGAGCCTTCTTCATCCTGCCGGCGGTGGGGTTCGCCGCCTGGAGCTTTGCTCGATTAGCCGACGAGGCCGAGCGAAGCCGCGACCTTCTCATCACCCAGACGCTGAGGGACGTGGTGGCGGGCAGCAGTATCTTCCGCGCCGATTGGCCCGAGCCCGAACGACTGGCCCGCCTGAGCCAGCGCATCGATGCCGATTTCGTGGTTTACCGAGGAGGGTCGCTCAGTGCCACCAGCAACGCGATCCTGGAGGACCTCGGGGTGGTCGGTCAGCTTATGGACCCGTCCGCATTCGAGCTGCTCGCGCTCGATGGTGAGCTCGAGGTGGCCCGGGGTGGCTCGCTTCCGCAGCTGGCCGAGCGGGTCGGCTACCGGGTGTTTCGGCCGGGTGGCCCGACCGAGATCGGGGTCCTGGCAACCCCCCAGCTCGCCGATGATGCCTCTCTAGCGGTCAGGCAATTGGATCTCGCATTGGTCCTGCTACTGGCCACCCTCACCGGCGTGGCGGCGGCCTTGCTCGGAGCGCGGATTGCAGCCCGCACTCTCTCCCGCCCGGTGGCCGAGCTGCGGCGGTCGGCCCTGGCGCTCGGGAAGGGCGAGCCTATGCCCCATCACTCCGGTCGGCCGCCGCTCGAGTTCGAGCCGGTCTTCGCCGCCTTCGAGCGCATGGCGGCCGACATCCGATCGACCCAGCACGCGCTGGAAGAAGCCAGACGCCGCACGGCGACAGTGCTGGCAACCGTTGCCACCGGCGTCGTGGGCGTCGATCCCTCGGGAAGAGTCCTAATTGCCAACGGCCAGGCGGTCGAACTGCTGGGGATCGAGCTGAAAGAGGGAGAGCCGTTCCTGGAGCGGCTCCCGCCTGAGCTCCTCCCGCTGGCCACCGCGGTGAGGCGGTTCCTGGGCAACCCGACCAGCGACGGCGCCGTGGAGCTGGACGTCGCCGGCCGCCGGCTCTCCCTGCAGCTGGCTTCGCTCGGCCCCGATCTCCGAGGCGCCGTGCTGGCGCTGAATGACGTGTCCGAGGTCTCCCGCGCCGAGCGGGTGCTGGCGTGGGGAGAGATGGCGCGCCAGGTCGCGCACGAGATCAAGAACCCGCTCACGCCCATGCGGCTCGGGATGCAGCATCTCCGCCGGGTATACCGCGACCGGAGAGCAGAGTTCGATCGCACGTTGGACGAGACCGCCGATCGGATCCTGGCGGAGATCGATCGGCTCGACACCATCGCCCGCGCGTTCAGCCGCTTCGCCGCCCCCATGCCGCAGGGTCAGGCACTCGAGCGGGTCGACCTCAAGGCGGCTGTGGGAGAGGTGGTTCAGCTATATCGGCTGGCAGAAGAGGGCTGCGAGGTGAGAATGACGGCTGAGTCTGAGGCTTATGGCTGGGCGCGGCCCGACGAAGTGAAGGAGGTGGTCGTCAACCTGCTGGAGAACTCTCGTAACGCGAACGCGAGTCTGGTGGAGGTCACCGTCGGGCCCGGATTAATCAAGGTGGCCGACAACGGTGTTGGCATTCCGGTAGAGCTGCTTCCCCGCGTCTTCGAGCCGCGCTTCTCTACAACTACTAGTGGATCAGGGCTGGGACTCGCGATCGTGAAACGTCTAGTCGAAGGCTGGGGCGCGCAGGTAGGGCTGGAGAGCGGCGACGACGGCACGGTCGTGACTGTGCTGACTGGCTCCTAGCGACTCGTTCCCCGGGCCCGCTCGGCCGCAGCCACCGTGAGCGCCTCTTCCTGGGTCTTGACCCGCCGCAGCAGGCGAACCGCGGTCTGCATCTGCCGGTCGGAGAGGGCCCGCCGGCGAGCCTCGGCCGCAGGCCCGAACAGCTCGTGGGTAATCTCGTAGCCCAGCTGCTCGTCCACGTAGGCGGAGGCGTTGTCGAAAGTGGTGCGGGGGATTTCCAGGCCGATCAGCTGGAGCCGCTCGTAGACCTGGTTCCGCATCTCGTCCGTCACCCGATAGGACTCGAACTTGGGCGCCCGCGGGTTCTTCTTGAGATCGGAGGCAAAGTCGGACAAAACATTGCGAAACAGTCCCACGTCTTCGCCCAGCAGGCTGAGGAAGGAGCGCTCGGCGTCGGAGCGCGGAGTTCCCCGTACCATCAGGTCGGGTAGGATGCCGCTGGCATCCGGGATGGCGCGGCCGGCATCAGAGTGATAGAGCCGCGGTGCGAGCGCGGGAGTCCGATTGCCCATTGCGCCCTGGCCATCGAGTCTGGCGCGCTGAACCGTCCGGCCGCTCGGGGTGTACCAGCGGGCGGTGGTCAGCTTGATGGCAATCTCCTCCCCGAGCGGATAGGTAGTCTGGAGCACACCCTTACCGAAGCTCGGAGTTCCCACGATGACTGCCCGGTCGTGATCCTGTAAGGCCCCGGCGATCAGCTCCGCCGAGCTGGCGGTGCCGTGGTTCACCAGCAGCCCTATTCGGAGATCACCCCATCCGCCAGACTGACCCGCCAGGTACACCTTAGAGTGGCCGGTGGATCGACCCTGTGACACCGCGATAGTATCACCCGGCCGGAGGAAGAGACTGGCCACCCGTACGCCCTCATTGATGAGACCGCCGGGATTGCCCCGAAGGTCCAGCACCAGCGAGGTCATGCCCTCGCCAACCAGGCGGTCCACCGCGTCCCGGAGCTCGGTTTCTGCACCCTCGCTGACTCGGCGCAACTCGATATACCCCACGCCGCCACCGAGCAAGATTCCCTTCGATGCAGCCGGTACGTGCACGATGGTTCGAGTGAGCTTGCGGACCACCGGCCTACTGGATCCCCAGGGCCGCACAACTACCATGACGACGGGGCCGCTGCCACCGGCCAGCGCTTCCTCGATCCGCCGAGCCGACCATCCCTCAGTGCTCTTGCCGTCGATGCTGAGGATCACGTCTCCTGGGGAAAAGGCACTGCGGGCGCCGGCGCTTCCGGTTCCAAATTCCGAGGCGAAGCCCACATCGACTTCGGTTCCGGACATCTGACGTTGATACTGCCGGTAGCTCTCGCGGCTCAGCAGCTCGGCGTAGGGATCGTGAAGGGATGACACCAGAGCCTTGGCGGCGGTCTGGTAGAGCTCGCCTTCATCAAGGGAGTCGATGTAGTGGGTATGAATCGAGGCGACAACATTCTCGAACAGACGGGCCTGCTGGTAGACGGTGCCTTCCGGCGCGGCTTTCCGACGAAGGAGCCAGCCTCCGCTGAGAATAGTGAGTGCGAGGAGCGCTATCAGCCCGGTCCAGCGGGCTTTAGCGGATGGTCCTTTCATGCCGAATAGCTCCCGCGAAATGCCAGAAGGTCTGCCGGATGCATCCCCCTACGCGTGGGAAACGCTGTATCGAGTACCGACAGTGTAAGGGCAGCAAATTGAGGGCCGTCGAGCTAGCTCAATGCCCCCGCGGGTTGCCCGGGTCGTAGGTCAGGCTGGAGTCACGCCATACGGCGGCGGAAGCCACGTGGCAGGCCTCGACGAAGATGCTCGCCGGATGGCTGCCGCGCTGCAGCAGGGCATGAAGCATTTCGTGCCGGACCAGCCACTCCTCACCCAGTGCGCTGGCGGGCAAATAGATTCGGTTCCCCTCCCGAACCCACCAGGCGTGCGCCATCTCGCCGGCCAGTTCAATGGCCCCTGCGGGGGCGTCAACGGCGTAGAACTGTACGGCCGTCATCTTCCCCGATTTACCAGAACAGGCCACCGTTTTGTCCCACCACTCCTGATATAGTCCCAGAGTGGGGACAGCCCACGAACGGCCCAGCGGGGCCAACGGGGCGCCTGCAGCACGCGGCGCCGCGCAGGCGCTGACACCCGCTAAGAGCAGGACAGCGGCGAACAACCGACCCATTCTTTCACTCCGGATCTGAGCGCCTCGCAGCGGTGGCGGGCTAGGGGAAACTCCACCGTCTGGGGCTGGGCGGTGTCTGATAGCGACACCGGCCGAAAATCGCTGCAGGTTTCGGTCCACTTTCGCGGCGGAGGGGTACCCCGCCGGGCTTGGGCGCATCCTAGGTTCTGGAGCCACTTTCCTTAATGAGGCCATGCTCGCCCGAGTTCGTTCCGCGGCGGTGCTGGGTATCGATGCGTACCCGGTGGACGTCGAAGTGGACATCTCCAGCGGCCTGCCCTCGTTTTCCACCGTCGGGCTGCCGCAAGGTGCGGTAAAGGAGGGCAGGGAGCGGGTCAGTGCCGCACTGGCCAACGCCGGCTTTTCCTTCCCCCTAAAACGAATCACGGTCAACCTCGCGCCTGCTGATGTGCGGAAGGACGGCTCCGCATTCGACCTTCCTATCGCCCTCGGCATTCTGGCCGCCAGCGGGCAGTTGCCGGAACAGCGCCTGGGAGAGCACATGATCCTGGGCGAGGTCGGGCTCGAGGGTAGCCTTCGCCCGGTGCGGGGTGCTCTTTCGATGGCGCTTGCCGCGCGGGCCGCACGCTACCAGTCGATTCTTCTGCCCCACGCCAACGTGCCCGAGGCATCGGTTGTCGAAGGCCTGCAAGTGTGCGGCGCGCGCACGCTCCTCGAGGCCTGCCATCATCTGAGCGGCTGCCGCCGCATCGCGCCCACTCGAGCCGATGTTGCCGCGCTCATGTCCAGCTCTGGAACCGATTCGGCAGACTTCGCTGACGTTCGGAGTCAGGCCGCTGCCAAGCGCGCGCTCGAGGTCGCCGCAGCCGGCAGCCACAACATCCTGCTCATCGGATCACCCGGAGCGGGAAAGACCATGCTGACTCGCCGGCTCCCTTCGATACTCCCCTCCATGAGCCTGGAGGAGGCGCTGGAGACCACCAAGATTCACAGCGTAGCAGGCACTCTCCTGCCGGGCCAATCGCTTCTTACCGTGCGTCCTTTTCGCGCCCCCCACCACACCATCAGCGACGCCGGTCTCATCGGCGGCGGGTCGTCGCCGCGGCCGGGTGAGGTGAGCCTGGCGCACGGTGGCGTGCTGTTCCTCGACGAGCTGCCCGAGTTTCGGCGGAACGTGCTGGAGGTCCTGCGTCAGCCAATGGAGGACGGCGTCGTCACTCTGAGCCGCGCGGCGGTGAGCCTGACCTATCCTGCGCGCTTCATGCTGGCCGCAGCGATGAACCCATGTCCCTGCGGCTACCTCGGCGATGCGGTCCATCCCTGTAACTGCGGAGCCATCGCCATCGAGCGCTATCGCTCGCGCATCTCCGGACCGTTGCTTGACCGGATCGACATCCATCTCGAGGTGCCCGCCGTGGCTTACCCCGATGTAGTCATCGACCAGAGCGCGGAGCGGAGCGTCACCGTGCAGGCACGAGTGGAGAAGGCGCGAGCGGTGCAGCGCCGGCGATTTCAGGACCAGCCTGGAATCCACGCCAACGCCCACATGACAGCGCGAGATCTCCGGCGCTACTGTCGGCTCACTCCGCCGGTCGAGTCGGTGCTGCGCCAGGCCGTGACCCGACTGGGTCTCTCGGCCCGGGCCTATCACCGGGTGCTCAAGATCGCGCGCACAATTGCCGATCTGGCCGGCGCGGCCGAGCTCTCGGCAGCCCACGTCGGCGAGGCGATTCAGTATCGAGGCCTGGATCGGAAAAGGGAATTTGTATCGGATAGTCGCTAGTCGCCAGGGTTCACAGCGTCATGCCGAATGAAAGGTGGAGATGGAGACGACGGGTCCACGCTGTCTCCGCCGTGGTTACAGGCAAGCCCTGGAGCAAGGCATTTAGTACATCGTTGGCGTCGCGGAGATCCAGGTCGGAGGGGTTGATCTTGTAGCCCAGGCTCAGGCGTACGGCGCCCACTGGGGTCTGATAGCTGAGGCCGGCGCCGGCGGCGAAGCGAAAGTCAGACTCCCCCTCGAGCACCGGCACGGCGAACCGCTCATCCGGCGTCCACACCCGCCCTGCATCCAGGAAAAGCTCGGTTCCCCAGGCACTCGACATCCAGGGACTGGGAAGCCTGAGCTCGAGCGTGCCGGTCAGCCGGGCCAGAGCGCCGATCGGACCGTAACCATCCGCCGAGAGAACGGTGTCAGCACCCACAACGTTGGCCTCGATGGCGGGAAACTTGGGACCCAGCAGTCGACTGCTCCATCCCCTTACATCGTTGGTGCCTCCGGCCGTCATGGTTTCGTCTCGCAGCCGGATCAAGGAGTAAGCGGGATTGTCTTGCGGCCCGGGAACGCTCTTCCCGAACGGAAACAGCCGTCCGGCGCTGATCCGGGCCGCCAGCCCAACCTTGCGGCTGAGGGGCTGAAATCCGGAGAGCGCGACGTCGAGCCGGCCAAACTGCACGGTGCTCAGTGCCGCAGGCATGGTCAGCTCTGCCCGGGGGCGGATCGACCAACCCCGCCGGGGATTGGCCAGGTCATCCAGGTTGCCGAACGAGCCGTTCAGCGCCAGTGAGCTCCGGTCGATATCGCGCCCGAGGGAGTCGACTAACGAGGGGATCTGGAGAGCGAGTAATTCTCCCAAGTTGATCGATCCCGACGAGGCATTGCCGAAGCGATACTCGTAGATGTGGCTTGCGCTGTAGCGATACTCCAGCGCGACCGAGGACAATCCTCCCAGACGGTACAGCAGGATCGTGGAAAGGCCAATGTCGGTGGACTGGTCCTGCAGGTCATCCCGGTATTCGGCGAAGGGACCGACTATCAGGGAGAGTTGCGAGACGTAAACGTACGGCTGAGTCAGGCTGACCGAGCCCCGCAGCAGCTTCTCGGGCGGGCCGCTAACTGCACCCGCCCCGGTTTGCACCTCCAGTGATGTGGTCAGGCTCCGAGCACCACCGGTGAAATTGGGATGATTCCACTGCACCCGGCCGGATATCCCGGCGCCCTCCGAGATGTATCCGACCTCGGCCAGCGAGAGTCGGGGGCCCGTCTCCATGACCTGAACTTGAACTCCGACGCTGGTGTCGGCATCGATGCCGGGCTGGACCTCGATCGTGGCCTGGCGAAAGAGATCGATCTGTTGCAGGCGCATTCTGGCCGCCGCCAGACTGGCGGCCGAGTACCACTCCCCAGTCTCGAAGGGAAGCTCTCGGAGAACCACACCGTCGGCGACCGAGCGGTTCCCCTTCACGTCGATATTCCCGACCCGGCGACGCCTCCCTGGTTCCACTCTAAGTGTGACATCCACCTGACTGGAGTCGGACTGGCGGGACAACTGGACCTTGGGGAGTGGATAACCGTGATCTTGGAGCCACGCCTTGGTCAGATCCTGGAGCAGCGCAGCCTCTGCGTCGCCAAACCGATGCCCCCGTGCCTTGCTGAGCTGGGTCTCCAGCCTGCTCCACGCTGGCAATAGCGACGAGGGGAGGTTTGCGTCGGCGTCTCCCGCCCGAGTGGCGATCCAGAGATCCCGCAGGGTCACTGCCGGCCCTTCGTTGATCCGGAAGGTCACCTCCACCAGGGTCCCGTCAGCGTTGGTCTTCAGCTCGTAGTCGATTGCCGGGCGAAGGAAACCGGAGCGCTGGTAGAACCGGGTGAGGCGAACCACATCCTTCTGCAGCTCGATCGGATC
>DASRIN010000684.1:0-5123 GCA_035649975.1 Gemmatimonadales bacterium | reverse complement strand
GGCCCATACACTGGTGATCGCCAGGAGGATACCCACCGCACCGCGTTGCTGGCCCTGCTCCAACCCATCGAAGTGGATAGCTCACCAGCGCTGGGACATGCCCTGCTTCTGCTGGAGCAGGGAGATACCGCGGCCGCCGCGGTCGCGCTGGAACAGCTGGCCCAGGAGTTTCCAGTTCAGCGCGGCCGAGCGGAGCTCAGCCTGCTGGTTGGGCAGTTGTATGCGGCCACCGAGAAGCCCGGCGAGGCTGAGCGGTTGTTCCGCGCTGCCACCGTTGGGGCCGCGCCGGCCACCGCACCGGCGGCCGAGCTGGCCCTCGCCGAGCTGCTGGTCTCTACCGGCCGGCCGGGCGAAGCCATCACGGTGCTGGAACACCTGATCCTTACCTACCCCCAGAGCGCCTTGGTTCCCCAGGCGCGACGCAAGCTGGACGAGGCTCGGGGAGCCATTCCCAAGACATGAAACGGAGAGAGTTCGTCACCCGCGCAGGTGCGGGGCTGGTCGCGCTGCACCCTGCGTTGTCGTGGGGACGCTGGCGGGCTCGGGACGCGGCTCCCTGGCTGCTGGTTCCCATGGACGAGGCCCAGAGTGATCACCTGAAGGCGTATGGCTTGACCTACCGCGCGCTCAAGCGCGGAGCCCGGGCGGAGTGGTTCCTCAACTTTCGGAGCGGCTCATTTCTGCTGCCAGGCGATGCGGCTACCGTGCGAGATGCCGCGCTTGCCGGCGTCAGCGTCGAGCCGATAGACGAGGGACGGCTGGCGGAGACCCGAGGACAACTCCGGGGCGGCAACATGGATGCGGTGCCGCTGGAGAAAGCGCCGAAGGTGGCGGTGTACGCGCCGCCCAATGCGCCGCCGTGGGACGACGCAGTGACCATGGCGCTCAACTATGCTGGCATCGACTTCGAGAAGGTATGGGATGGGGAGGTTCTGGCTCAGAAGCTCAAACTGTACGACTGGCTCCATCTGCATCACGAGGACTTTACCGGCCAATACTCCAAGTTCTTCCTGAACTACGCCGGTGCGCCCTGGCTGGTCGAGATGGTTGAGCGTAACCGAGCCATGGCTCGGGAGCAGGGATTTTCCTCCGTGCCCGCGGAAAAACAGGCCATCGCCGGCGCAATCGCCCGGTTTGTGGAGGGCGGGGGGTTCCTGTTCGCCATGTGTACGGCGACCGAGACGCTCGATCTTGCGCTCGCGGCCGACGGGGTAGACATCGCGGCCTCGTATGCCGACGGCAGTCCGATGGACCCCAGGGCGAGCGCCCGCATGAACTGGAACCGCGCACTCGCCTTCCACAATGCGCAGCTGGAGCTGAGCCCCACCATTGCAGTGTATTCCGACATTGATGGGCACCAGGTCAACTCCCCCGACCGGCGGCAGCCGCTAGGGTCCTTCAGCCTGTTCAACTTCAGCGCCAAGATCGATCCGGTCGCCACCATGCTGGTGCAGAACCACCGCCAGGTGATCCCCGACTTCTACGGGCTCACGACCTCCTTTACCCGAAAGACGCTTAAGCCGAGCGTGACGGTTCTGGCGGAGGAAGCCGGGGCTCCCTGGGTGAAATACATTCACGGCGAGCATGGCCAGGGCACCTGGACCTTCTTCGGGGGTCACGATCCGGAAGATCCCCAGCATCAGATCGGGGATGTACCGACCGATCTCTCCCTGCATCCCCACTCGCCGGGGTACCGGTTGATCCTCAACAATGTCCTGTTTCCGGCCGCCAAGAAGAAGGAACTCAAGACGTGAGCGAGCGGCTGGCTCCAGGGGTGCGCGCGTATCTCGCGAGTGAGATCTCTGCGGCCGGAGGCCGTGAGGTCTCTTTCTTTGGGGCCGTGGACCGCGATGGGGTGATCACGGGAGCCAGGGTGGCGGCCCGGGGGACCATAGAGATGGTGCTAGCGCTGCCCGGCGGAGCGACTCGCGGTGAGATGTTGCTGCACAATCACCCGAGCGGATCGTTGGAGCCATCGGTAGCGGACCTGAACGTCGCGGCCCAACTGCACGATGCCGGGGTCGGGTTCGGGATCCTCAATAACGATGCGACCGAGCTGTACGTGGTGGTCGAGGTTCCTCGGGAACACCCGGTGGTGCAACTCGATCCCTTCGATGTCATTGCCACGTTCGGGGAGCGGGGGCCCATCGCCGGCCAGCTCTCCCGATACGAGGACCGGCAGTGCCAGCGGGACATGGCGGCGCACATTACCGACGGCTACAACGACGGGGGAGTCCAGCTGCTGGAGGCGGGAACGGGTGTCGGGAAATCCTTCGCCTACCTGGTGCCGGCTCTCGCCTGGGCCCGCGCCAACGGCGAACGCACGGTGGTGAGCACCAACACCATCAATCTTCAGGAGCAGTTGGTGGGGAAGGACCTGCCTCTGCTGCGGCGCGCGTTGTCGGACGAGGACTACTCACCCACCTTCGCGCTGCTCAAGGGCTGGCGCAACTATCTCTGTCTCTCCCGGATGCACCAGGCCGTCTCGGCTCAGCGCACTTTGCTGGAGCAGGACAAGCTGGACGAACTGTTGGGAATCGCCGAATGGGCGGGTCACACGGTGGATGGAACCCTGAGTGACCTGCCGGTGACCCCCACCGCGGAGGTGTGGGACGAGGTGAGTGCCGAGCCGGATCTGTGCACCCGGCTCAAGTGTCCTCATTTCGATCGTTGCTTTCTGTTCCGGGCCCGGCGGCGAGCGGCGGAGGCGGACGTCGTGGTGGTGAACCACCATCTGCTTGCCGCCGATCTGTCGGTGCGGCAGGCCGCAGATAACTGGCAGGAGGCCGCGGTGCTCCCGCCGTACCGCCGGCTGATACTGGACGAGGCGCATCATCTGGAGGACGTGGCCGCGCATCACCTCGGCATTCAGGTCAGCAGCCGCGCGGTGCGACGCCTGCTGGCCCGTTTCGAGCGGAATGGTCGCGGCCTGGCTCCGACCCTGTCGCACGAGCTACAGGGTCATCCCGATTTGCTGAGCCGGGCCAGCCTGGACCTGCTGCAACAGCGGCTGCTACCCGCCATCGTGGACGCGCGCCGATCGAGCGATGCCCTGTTCCTGCACCTGCTCCAGCGACTGGAGCAGATTCCCGGTGGCCAGCTGCGGCTGGACGACGGCTTTGCTGCGGATCCAATGTGGAGTCAAGGTCTTGCCTTCGACCTCGACGCCACCCTGGGATCCTTCCGTACGCTGCGGGAGACGGTGGAGACCATCGCCGATCGCTTGTCTCAGGCGGAGGAGAGCGAGCGCCGGGGCCAGCTGCTCCAGGAGCTCCGGGGAGTCATGCGCCGGCTGGATGCTATCTCCGATGGCCTCAACCGCTCGCTCCGGCCTGCTGGGGGCGGTCCCCCGACGGTGCGCTGGATGGAGTACAGCATCCGGGGGCAGAACGTCACCCTGTCCGTGGTTCCGCTGGATCTTGCTCCGATCCTGCGGGAGCTGTTGTTCGACCGGCTGGAGACCGTTGTGCTCACCAGCGCCACCCTCGCGGCCGCGGGCGAGTTCGACTTTCTCGAATCCAGACTGGGACTGATGGGAGAGGACTCCCCGGTGCGGGTCCGGGAGATCTTCCCCTCGCCCTTTGACTACCCGTCTCAATGCGTGTTTGGAGTGCCCAACGATCTTCCTGAGCCACGCACCGACGAGCCGGGACACGGCGCGGCCGTGGTGCAGGTGGTAAGTGATCTGGCGTATGCCTCGGATGGCGGCATGTTTGTGCTGTTCACCAGCCACTCGGCGCTCCGGCGGGCGGCGCAGGAGCTTCGGGCCGGTTTAGACCCTCGCTGGCCGCTGCTGGTTCAGGGCGAATCGCCTCGCGACGTGTTGCTGCAGCGCTTTCGCGACGCGGAAAACGCCATTCTGCTGGGCACCGATTCGTTCTGGGAGGGGGTTGATGTACCTGGCCGCGCGCTCCGTGCCCTGATTCTGAACAAGCTACCTTTCAAGGTACCGACCGAGCCGATCACCGCCGCTCGGCTCGAACGCCTGGCAGAGGAGGGCAGGGATGGTTTCCTGCACTACCTGTTGCCGCACGCGGCTCTCAAGCTGAAGCAGGGATTCGGACGGCTGATTCGGAGCCGGCAGGATACCGGCATCGTGGTACTGCTGGACAGCAGGGCGGTAACCAAGCGCTATGGGCAGCTCCTGCTGAGCGGCCTGCCCCGGGCTGATCGCATTGTCGGCAGCTGGTCGCAGATTCTGATCAAGTGCGAGGACTTCTTCGCGCGGCAGGGAACCGGCGCAGCGGTATGATGCCGCTGCGCCCGTCGAAGATCATTGGAATCGGCCGCAACTACGTCGCGCACGCGCGCGAGCTCGGTAACGAGGTTCCCGAGATCCCGATTCTGTTCTTCAAACCGCCCACCGCCTTGATCGGACCCGGTGAGCCGATTGTGCTCCCAGCCGTCTCCCAGAGGGTGGAGTTCGAGGCGGAGATCGGGGTGGTGATTGCCCGACGGATTCGGAGCGCGGATCCCACCGCGGCGGAGCGAGCCATCGCCGGCTATGTCTGTGTCAATGACGTGACCTGCCGCGACCTGCAGAAAGTGGACGGGCAGTGGGGCCGGGCCAAGGGATTCGACACCTTTTGTCCGGTTGGGCCCCGAATCGCCACCGGCCTGGACTGGCGGAACCTGGAGCTGACCGGGCGAGTGAACGGAGTCGAGCGGCAACGAGCCAAGGCGACGGATATGCACTTCTCCATTCCGGATCTGGTGTCGTTTCTCAGTGGGATCATGACCCTGGAACCGGGGGACCTCATCGCCACCGGCACCCCGGCCGGAACCGGCCCCCTGCAGGACGGAGATACGGTGGAAGTGGAGATCTCCGGCGTGGGTGTGCTGTCCAACCCGGTTCGACGGGACGGCGCATGATCAAGTTCAGCCAGCGGCTTCAGGCGCTGCCGGGCTATCCCCTGGCAGAGATCCCCAGCATCAAGCGCCGGCTGATCGAGGCGGGCGTCGATGTCATCGATCTGGGTGCGGGCGACAACGACACGCCTCCTCCCGCCGTGGCGGTAGAGTCGATGACGGCGGGACTCCGCAATCCCGCGCTCAGCAAGTACGGCTTTCAGCAGGGCCTTCCCGAGTTCCGCCAGGCGGCCGCGAGATGGATCGAGCGACGG
>DASRIN010000683.1:0-2754 GCA_035649975.1 Gemmatimonadales bacterium | reverse complement strand
CCCAGCTCACGGCCTCCTCTCGATTCTCCAGCCGGTTCTCCACTTCCTGTCGCAGCTCAGCCACGGCGGCGGACAGCTCATCGCTCCGCGCCGGTGACTCGCCCAGCCAGAACGGAATGCTGGGCGGCTGGCCGTGCGCATCTGCCACCCGCACGGTGCCCTGCTGCACCCGCAGGATTCGCCACGACGTGTTGCCCAGCTGAAAGATGTCTCCCTGCAAACTCTCAACTGCAAAGTCCTCGTTGACGGTGCCGACGAAGGTGTTCTCCGGCTCCAGGATCACGCGATAATCCGCGTTGTCCGGAATGGCTCCGCCCGAGGTGATGGCCAGCATTCGGGCGCCGCGCCGGCCACGGATTCGTCCGTTCACCGCATCATGGTGAATCAGGGCCCCGCGGCGACCCCGTCGGGTGGCAAAGCCCTGGGCCAGCATTTGAATCACCTGGTCGAATTCGCCGCGCTCCAGGTGGCGGTACTGATGGGCCCGCCGGCAGAGCTGGAACAATTCGTCTTCACTCCAGTCCTCGGCAGCAGTTTCGGCGACGATATGCTGGGCCAACACGTCGAGCGGCTTTCCTCGGATGATGATCCGGTCCAGCTCCCCCCGATGCACCGACCGAATGATGGCGGTGCATTCCACCAGCTCGTCCCGAGTGAGCGGAAACAGCCGCCCCTTCGGCGTGCCGTGCACGGTGTGTCCCGAGCGGCCCACCCGCTGAAGGAAGGTCGAGATCCGGCGGGGTGTGCCCAGCTGGCAGACCAGATCGACGTGCCCGATGTCGATTCCCAGCTCCAGCGAAGCGGTCGCCACGAGGGCCTGGAGCTTCCCCGCCTTGAGCCGCTCCTCCGCATCCAGGCGCGTCTCCTTCGAGAGGCTGCCATGATGAGCGGTGACGGCCTCCTCGCCCAGCCGCTCGGCCAGGTGGCGAGACACCCGCTCTGCCAGGCGACGGGTGTTTACAAAAACGATGGTCGTCTTGTGCGCTTTGATGAGGTTGGTGAGCCGGTCGTACACCTCGGCCCACATCTCACCCGACATCACGGCTTCGAGCGGGGAGCTAGGCAGCTCGAGCCCCAGATCCCGTGCGCGCCGGTGGCCGGCGTCGATTATTGCGGGCCCCGCTGTCCCGCCAACCAGCCATTCCCCCACTTCGTCCAGTGGCTTCACCGTGGCCGAGAGCCCGATGCGCTGCACCGGCTGGGCGGCCACATGCGCCAATCGCTCGAGCGTGAGAGCCAGGTGGGCCCCGCGCCGCGATTCAACCAACGCATGAATCTCGTCCACGATCACCGTGCGCACGCTGCGCAGCATGTCCCGGCTGCGCCGGGCGGTGAGCAGCAGATAGAGCGATTCCGGCGTGGTGACCAGGATGTGCGGCGGCTTTCGAATCATCGCCGCGCGCTCGGCTGCGGGTGTGTCGCCCGACCGGATGGCGGCGGTGATCCGCGGCGGCTCCGCTCCGAGCTCCTCCTCGGCCAAGCGACGAATCGCCCGGCGGGGCTCCGCCAGGTTGAGATGAATGTCCGCGCTCAACGCCTTGAGCGGGGAGACGTAGACTACTCGAGTCTCATCGGGGAGCGGACCCTCGAGCCCTTCCCGAAAGAGTTCATCCAGCGAATGCAGGAAGGCGGCGAGTGTCTTACCCGAGCCGGTGGGCGCCGCAATGAGGGTATGCTGGCCGGACCGGATTGCTTCCCACCCGCGCCGCTGGGGAGCGGTCGGCTCACCGAATCGATCCTGGAACCAGCGGGCGACGAGGGGATGAAAGGAGGAGAGTGGCATCGGACAAATATAGTGCTGTTCGAAGCCGAATGCCGGTTACGGACCCCGGACCTAAGCACAAGCGGCATAGGGAGATATCGGGTTGGGGAACAGCAAATCCAGCTGCCAAAACCGGACACTGGCCAGGGCTAAACTGGGAAGGGCTAGCGGCCCGTCCCATTTGGGATTATTTTCTTTTCAGATGGGCAACAGGAGAATTCATGGCTAGCTACCCCGACGTCCTGAAGGTGGCCCAGAACCTGGGCGGCCCCAAGGTGCTCCGCGAGCGCGTCGCCACCGTCGCCGACCTGCAGCGGGCCATCGGCCGGGGACTTCCCTTTGCCGCCCTCCGGTACGTCATCCGGCACTTTCCGCAGCGGCAGAAGACCCGGGTTCAGCAGATCGTGGTTCCCCGGTCCACCCTGCAGCGCCGCGAGGAAGAGGGCAGGCTCCGGCCGGCGGAAAGCGAACGGTTGGAGCGCATCGCGCGGCTTGCCACTCTGGCTGAGCAGGTCTGGGAGTCGGCCGAGGAGGCCCAGCGCTTCCTGACATCCCCCCATCCCCAGCTCGAGAATCAGGCGCCCATCGATCTGGCGGCCACCGACCTGGGCACCCGCCGGGTGGAAACGTTGCTGTGGAAGCTGGAGCACAGCCTCCCGGTCTAACTGCTCGCCAGTGCCAACTGTCTACCGTCTCGCCAAGCGCCGGTACCCGGTCTACGATGGCAGTGGAGCCGCCCTGGAAGGGGCCCGCTGGAATTCTCCGGGTCGGTTTCTGATCTATACGTCCGAACACTACGCCACCGCGCTGCTCGAGAAGCTGGTTCACGGCGGGCGTACGCTGCTGCCCGGCCCTCATCATGCGGCGGCAATCGCCATCCCCGACGATCTCGCCGCCGAGGAATTCGATCCTGCCAATGTGCCGGGTTGGGAGGCGGAGGACTCGGCGTCAGCCCGAGCGTACGGAGATGAGTGGTACCGGTTGGGACGCAG
>DASRIN010000682.1:0-2109 GCA_035649975.1 Gemmatimonadales bacterium | reverse complement strand
GGCGCCGGAGCAACCGGAGAGTGCCACTGTCGCAAGCAGAACAGCCGCAGTGGGTATAGCTAACCATCCTCGCTTCATGATAAGAAAGCTATCTTACTATTATCACGATGGATAGTCCCCGACTTAGGATCAATGGATGCGTGGCCACAGTGGATTATTGAGGGTGATGAATGAACGGCTCGTGCTCGACCACCTCCGCGAGCACGGTCGGTCGTCCAGAGTGGACCTCGCCCGCATCACCGGCCTGTCCAAACCCACGGTGTCGGCGGCGATGAGCGGCCTCGTCGAGGCCGGGCTGGTGCTGCGCGTCGGTGAGGTGGCCGGCCGCGCCGGGCCGACAACGTCGCTCTACGATCTGAACCCTGACGCGGCCTACGTCCTGGGTGTCGACATTGGACGGGAGTGGATCCGGGTAGGCATAGCGGATTTACGCGGCTCTTTCCGAGCCAGGCGCGACGGACGCAACAATGCCCGCACCGCAGGCGAATTGGTGCGCCGCGCCCGTGCCCTCGCACACAAGGCGGCCGCGGACGCCTCGCTGGAGTGGTCCTCGCTGATGACCGCGGTCGTTGGCAGCCCTGGGGTTTTCGACCCGGGTACCGGGGGCATGCAGCTAGCGCCCAACCTGCCCGACTGGGGCCAGCCCGGCCTGGTCGACCGGCTGCGGGACTCGCTGCGCGTCGAGCTGTCTCTGGAGAACGATGTCAACCTGGCGGCCGTCGGTGAGCACGCGTATGGGGAGGGGCGAGGCAAGCAGCATTTCGTTCTGATCTCCGTGGGTACCGGGGTCGGCATGGGCATAGTGGTAAACGGTGCCCTTTACACGGGTTTCCGCGGGGCGGCGGGCGAGATCGGCTATCTGCCCGCGCTCGGGCCCCACGACTTGACCCACGGCTCCACGGAAGCGGCCGTGGCGGCGGCGAGCATCGCCCGCCACGCCCAAGCGAGCGGGCTCGAATTCGGCTCCGCCAAAGAGGTTTTCGCGGCGGCGGCCGATGGGGATCCGCGAGCGTTGAAGGTCGTACGCTCGGAAGGGCACCACATCGGCGATCTCATCGTGGCCGTCACCGCCGTACTCGACCCAGAGGTCGTGGTGCTCGGCGGCGGCGTGGGCCACAACATGGTGCTGATGCGCGACGCCATCGCCGAGCGCATCGCCGAGATGGGGCCGTTCCGGCCGGAGGTTGTCGCGAGCGGGCTCGGCGAGGGCGGTGTCCTACATGGAGCGATCGCGCACGCGCTCGACCGCGCGTGGGAGCTCATCTTCGCGAAGCGGTGAGCTTCCACGCCGAAATGTGGCCACGCCTCGGTGTTTGACTCTGGTTGTTCAGCTCCCGAAGATGGCCAGGGACTGCTCATACCACCGCTCGGCCTCGTCGAATCGGCCCCGCTGCTGGTCGACGACGCCGAGCTGGAAGCGGGTGACGGCCATGGCGGGCTAGTCTTCGATCCGGTCACTGACGATCAGTGATCGCCGGTACCACTCCTCGGCCTCGTCGAGCCGCCCGCGCAGCCGTTCGAGCATGCCGTAGCTGTCATAGGCCGCCGCCACTGCAGGCGGATGGCCCAGTGCCGAGTCGATGTCAAGCGCCATCTCGTACCAGTGCTTCGCCTCGTCCAGCCGACCCCGGAACTGATCGACTAGGCCCAACTGGTGGTAGGTCATCGTGAGGCTGGGCTGGTCAGGGGTTCGAGTCCCCTCAGCTCCTCCTGACCAGTGAATATCACGGCTGTGGAAGAGGGCCCCAGGGGATGCGCCTCGTTTCTGCGACTGCTCTTCTGGTGGATTGCCCAAATCGGGTGAAGCACAGGATCCTTGGTAGAGATCGAACCGAGGAGCCGTGAGGTCGTTGGCGAAGTTCTTGAATATGCGTCCAACATCGTGCAAATCGTCTTTTGGATCGTTTTGGCAGCTATTGCCATTCCTGACTTACCGCCAAGCGCGCCGGACTGTGCTTCAACCCCTCCGAACAGAGATATTCAAGAAGCAGCTCGACGGCATGACTCAGGTGTTGCAACTATTCATTGGAAAAGCTGAGCATCAGCTACTGGACGACTTCGCCTTCGACGAACTTTATTCAGCGAACATCGCTTTGCTGTACGATCATT
>DASRIN010000681.1:0-7118 GCA_035649975.1 Gemmatimonadales bacterium | reverse complement strand
GACGGCTTAGCCAAAAGTGTTAGCGCATCTTGCCCGTCTGCCGCCGCGAACACCTCGTAGCCCTCAGACCGCATAGTCCGGCATAGGACCGAGCGCATTACTTCGTCATCTTCAACGACCAGAACGGTCAACTTGTGCTCGGGTTCAGTCATCCCTACAACTCTCTTGTTTGTGAGAAGGTCAAGCCGAGACGATGTGACCCCATGACAAATGGCGAAAAGGGCCGAGCGGTGCCGCCCGGCCCTTCTGGCACTCCCAAGCAGGGGTCAGCTTGGACGTGGTTCCCTCAATACATCTTGAGGGGCGCAATCCGCTCTTCCAGCTCTTCTGCCGACAACTCCACTTCCTCAGCATCTTTCCCCGTGCCTGCCAGGTTCGATTCATCTTTCCTGGTTTTCTGATCAGCGGTCAGCTCAGTCCTGACCTGCCGTTTGTGCTCAGCCATAGATCCTCCTAAAGAGTGACACGGGGTGAGGGGCGATTTGCTGAAGCCCGGCGGATGTGACCCTGAGGCTAAGGCACTTCCGTGAATCCAGCGTTAATTCGCCTCTAAAGAACCGCACCATGGAGGCGGCTAGGGGCGGGAGCCGCAGCTGCTGCTCCTGGTCGCAGACTCGGCGCACTCCTCTGGCCGCACCCAGTAACCAGGTACCCCGCTCCGCCGGATGCCTCCATTCACGCTAAATTTACGGTTCGACTAAAAAGTGAGATCTGATTTCGCTGGACTAGACCGCTAACCGACGCAAATCACGAGGGTATTATGGACACTCCAAGGGCGGGACCCGCATCACTTTGACTCCTGAGCAGAAGGCCGAGGTCCGCCGCGCAACGGGGAAGGATGCCGAGACGATCGAGCTTTCGTTGGAAGAGCTGGAGGAGAGGATCGCCCCCGCGAGGAAGGGATTCATCGGCGGCGGTCCCGTCATCTGAGTAATCCTCGGTGTCTCTGAGCGCCCGGCTCCCGGAGAAATCAGGAGCCGGGCACCGTGACAATCGGTGACTTGAATTTGACCTCACCACCCACAGCCCTCGTCAAGATGGTCGGGGTTACCCGAGCGACGGCGAACGAGCCGGTAAGTCTGGCAAGTGCAACACAAACCTGAGGGTGTGCCAGTTTGGCGCCGCCACGTTCGCACGGTCGCCTAAGCTAGAACCCTCGGAGACAATCCCGTCTCCGGGGGTTTACTTTGTCCAGCCGATCGATCGGCTCCTGGGAAGCACCATTAGCGCCCTGTCTAAGCCACGCTAAGACCCCCACCTGTTCATTGTTATGTACACCGTCTGCGGGCTGTTCGTCGCTCCCGTGGCCCACACCTTGATCCAGCCATAGTAGGTGCCGTTAGGCAGTCCCGTGCCATCCACCCACACCTTCATGGTAGAGGGCGCGGTCCCATATCTCGGTGATCTCTTGATCCAGGTAGCATTCTTGGTGGATGTCCAGTTGAGGGTCCCACCCCCAGTGTTGGCGATCCTCACGGAAGAACCTGTGGGACATCCGCGGACGCTGTAAGCCTTGTAGGGATAGCAGAGGTGCTGCAGGTAATACGGTGAGTAAGAGAGCGAGATAGTAGGGGCCGCTGCCGTCAGGCTCTGCGCGAGTGTCGGTGGGCTGGTTGGCGTATCTGAAGAACAAGCTGTTAACAGCAGAGTGCTAGCGACGGCGACAGCGGCCTGGCCCAAGTACCGACGTTTAGACATATAGCGAGCCTCCATGCCAGGAGGGATGCCGGAGCGAGTTCCAGGCATGGCACGAGGCCCGAAAGGCGGCATTCTGGACGTTGCCTAGCTACATCATACTTCTTGAACCGGAAAACTGCGTGAAAAGGCTCACGGAAGAATGGCCCGCACCACCGCCAACGCGCTGGAGAGCTACGCTTCCGAGCCCCTGAAGGAGGCGCGGCGTAGAGCGAGAAAGGCCCGTAGAGCCGGAGTTCAGCCCACGGGCGATTGGCCTCGCCTCGATCCTGACACCGCCCCTGCGGCGACCAGCTGCTCCAGAAATGCCCTGGCCGCAGGCTCCGACGAGGCGGGATTCTGTCCGGTCACGAGATTGCCGTCCGACACCGCGTACGGCTGCCAGTCTGCCGTCCTCGAATAGTTGCCGCCGTTCTGCTTCAGCATCTCCTCCACCAGGAAAGGCACGACCTCAGTGAGCCCGACCGCGGCCTCCTCAGTCACGGTGAAGCCTGTGACGGACTTGCCGCGAACCAGGGGAGAGCCGTCGGGAGCCTTGGCATGGCGCAACGCCGCCGGCCCGTGACAGACGGCGGCGACTGGCTTGCCCGCGGCATACAGGGCCTCGATCAGGGCTATGGAGTGCCGGTCCTCGGACAGGTCCCAAAGCGGTCCGTGGCCACCGGGATAGAATGCCGCGTCGTATTCGTCAGGCGATACGTCTGACAGCTTGAGCGTGTTGGCCAGCGCTGCCTGCGCCTCCGGATCATTCCTGAACCGCCGAATTGCTTCGGTTTGGGAGGCTGGATCGTCACTCTTGGGGTCGAGTGGTGGCTGTCCCCCCTTGGGAGATGCCAGCGTGACGTCGAGTCCCGCGTCTCTCAGGAGGTAGTAGGGTGTTGCGAACTCTTCGAGCCAGAATCCGGTCTTGTGGCCCGTATTCCCGAGCCGGTCGTGTGAGGTGAGGACCATCAGGACTTTGCTCATGTCGATACCTCCGTGGATAGCGCTTCAGAACCAAAGGCAGGGCAGTCGGCCACACGCTGGCGAACGCCCTGTGCGACAAGCTAGGACACTGCCACGGACCGGGACAAGTGCCGTTCGGTACCTCTGCGCAGGAGGCCGGATGGTGCTGCCGACTTTGCCATACTAGAATGTCGAAGCTTGCTCACCTCCATCACCCGAAGTTCTACTTTGACTGGCTAGTAGGCCCTAGTCGGATCATCTTCGACACCGGTGAGTGACGGCCCGACTGTCGAACTCGGATTCTTTTACCTGGCCGCCGAAGCCGAGAGGCGCCAGACTACGTATCACCAGTCGACATCGAACCATGCGAAGCGAGGCAGCCCATGCGAAGCGTAGCCCGAGTCACTGGCGCACAGTTCCGGCCCGACGACGCACCTCCGCAAACGCGAGCGTCTTCCCGTCCTCGGGGGTGGAACCGCACGCGATGGAGTCGGATAGTCGTTCGGCGTTGCCGACCACCCCTCGCCGTAGTGATCTTCGCGGCGGCGTGCCAGCCGCAGGGCCAGGAGCGGACCGTGGGGCAAGCGGCCGTGGATACCGCCGCAGTCCGGGCAACCATCGACAGTTTACGGGCAGCCTGGGAGAAGGGCGTGGGCGCTGGTGATTTCAAGTCGATGACAACCATGCTCGCGGACGGCGCCGTGATGGTGGGGCCGGGAGGGCCTGCTTGGGATTCCCTGGCCGCTGGCGGGTCCGGGGCTCCCTTCCCACCGGGCGCCACTATTGACATCACGCCCCTAGAGGTCCGAGTCATGAGCCCCGAGTGGGCCTACGAGTTCGGCTCTAGCACGGTGACTTACACGCCGCAGGGAACTGATCAGGCCCGGAAGCTGAAGGACACCTATCTCATTCTCTTCCGGAACACCGCTAACGGCTGGAAGGTGTACCGCGAGGTGGCCAGCTCTAAAGCGCCCCCCAAGCCCCGGCCGCCCGCCCGGTAGCGCCGAATCGCGGTGATGAATGCAGTCCTCCTTGGTGAAGCCGTCGTTAGCCGTTGGTCGGAGTGTTCGTGTCCAGTCGTGCATCTGGTTTTGCCCGTCGTGCCGCCAGGCATATATCTCCCGAGCGTCCCCGTTGGTGCGGGTAACCTCCCAGCCTCTCGCCTTCATCCACCGCTGCACTTCCTCATCAATGTCCGGTGAAGGCTTCCACATCATCCGATTCGTCGGCATGGGCGGGCTAGACGCCGGCTTGGGGCCCGGCACCGCCTAACCGGGACACTAAAATGAGAACCGGATGGCGGCACCTGGTACCAAGCAATATCTTGCCGCTGCATACACACACCCACGCTTCTGCCGCCGTTCAATGTTGAGGAAGCATGATGCGAACGCGCACTATGGTTGCCCTGTTGCTCCCCGCTGCACTAGCATGTTCAGGTAGCGAAACCGCCCCGACCGAAGCTGGGGCTGAGTTTGCCACAGCGTGCTCAACTCCAAAACCGAAGATTACCGCAAGTCCGACCGTGGTTACTCGGGCCCCAGGCACGACCGGCACAGCCAAGTTCGTCGCTGCCAATAACTGTACCACCAGCCTAGTTGGGTGGACTCTGACGAGCTCACGCACCGGTGCCGTCACCAGCGTCGCTGCTCCCAGCCGATCCTCCCTACCAACGCTGAGTCCCGGCCAATCGGTCATCGTATATGTCTCCTACCGTGTAGGATCCTCGGGCACCGGTACGGTTGTGCTACTCGCTCGTCGGGCTGGGTTGTCTTCCTTTGGCTACCAAGGTGTTACAGTCGGATCGTCGTAGTCTTTGAACAAGGTTAGCGCCACACGCCCGCAGGCTGGATCTAAGCTGCTCCGGCCGGATTAGCCGGGTGGCGCCAAGCGAAGAAAACCCTCCCGATTTCCGAAGTCATAGTTTGTGCGGGTCACTTCCCAGTCCTTCGCCTTTATCCACTCGCGGACACTCTGATCCACGTGCTCTGACGGCTTCCAAGTCATCCCCTCTGCTGCACTAGTCGCAGGCGCGGCCCCTGCGGTCGGGAGGCGTGCGTCATTCATGCCGCAGGCTCGTGAGCTGTCGCAGGGCGGCTCGCGCCTCCTCCAGTTTGGGCTGAAGCTCGGGATCGGCGTGCTGCCAGTTGTCGATGAAGAAGGCGTAGGCCTCTCGCGCTCGATCGAGCTCGCCGAGCTTCTCGTAGAGCCGTGCCCGATCGCGGGCGGCGAGCGGATCAACCTCATACCACTGAAAGGACTCGAAGTACGGCAGAGCGTCCCGCGGCCTTCCCACTTCCTCCAGGAGCAGGCCAAGCCAGCGCCGGAACAAAGCGTTCAACACTTCACGCGAGCGATGCCCGTTCGCTTCCCACCCAGTTGCCCCTCGTTGAGCGACGCTCAGCAGCTCCAAGGCCTTTTCCTTCTCGCCGCGGCGCCACCATCCATAGCCTTCGAGGCCGCGAGCTGCAGCATCCCCGAAGTCGGCTTTCACGGTATCGCCCGCAGCGCGGAGAGTGCGTGCGTTGGCGCGCACGCGAGACAGCGCCCTGGCGTGTCCAGCCCACCGTGCGCGATCCACCGCGTAAGCTCCCTCGGAGAACAGCTGCAAAATGTCGGAGCTGTCGACCCGCGAGACCGAGGAATCAAGCAACTCGTTGGCCACGGGAAGGTCCCAACTGTGCAGGGTATAAAGCATCCCCGTTTTCCATTGCTGCGGCCCCGAGCGTCGTTCCAGCTCCTGCAAGGCAGAACGGATCTCGCCGCGGCCCATCCTGGCCCAGAAGAGATCGGCCGCAAGCAGAGCGAAGCGCTCGCTACGTTTGGAGGCGAATCGCAGAAGCTCGCCTCGCAACAACGCCGATCGTGGAGTCCCAGGGCCGGAAAGCAGTGACCACAGCGCCAGAAGGTGGCTGGGGAACTGGAGAGTCTCGAGGTCCGCCCAGCCCCGCGCGCGTCGGGCGGAATCGCCAAAGGCGAGGGCGAAGCCTACGGCGTACGCAGCGCTGTACCGATCCCCGGGAGCCAGCTGCCGGTATTTCTCGAGCAGTCGGGCGGCTCTCGCGCTGTCCCCCCCTGCGAAAGCATTCTCGATCAGGTGGATGTAGGCCGGGGCGAAGCTGGGATCCAGCTCCACGGCCTTCCCGAATGCGCGGTCGGCGTCCTCCCGGCCGACGAGAGCCTGGGTTCCCAGGTGCTGGTAGTCCTCCCCTAGCAAGTACCAGGACTGGGCATCATCGGGATACTTCCGCACCTCGTCCTGGAGCACGGCCACCCCGCTCAACCTTCCGTCCCTCGAGGTGATTCCGGCTCGGATCAGAGCCGCCTCGTGAGCGGGGAGCCTTTCCGCGAACCGGGCAGCGTTGACCAGCACAACCGAGTCGGGCGGATCCGTCCCGGTCCAGCTTTGGACCAGCCATAGTCGAGCCCAGGCCAGCGGGAAAGTCGAATCGGCCTCGACGGCTCGGTGGTACGCCCGGCCGGCACTCTCGAAATCGGACCCGCGGAATAGCGCCTCGCCCTCGAGGTAAGCCTTGAGCGCGGGCAGGGACGACGTGGTTGCACGGACGAGCCCGAACCGCGACATGTCGTGCTTTCGGTCCGGGAGGGCCACGCGCAGGACCTCCAGCGACAGCTGATCCACGAGCCCGAAGATGCTCGCGGTCGGACCTTCGACCTGCCCCGTCCGGATCATCTTCCGCCGCGGCACATCGTAGACCCCCGCCGTGAGCCGCATGCCGCGACCGCTTGTCACCACGCTCCCGAGCACCGCGTACCGAGCTCCCGTCCGACTTGCCACATCGAGTGCCGTCTCCAGGTCCGCCGCCTCGGCGTCCTTCACGCGTTCGCGCCAGCGGGCGAGCACAGTCCGACTGTGCACTGCGCGGACGCCGGGCACGCCACTCAGGTTCACGGAGAGGAGGTCCACCATCCCCTCGCGCCAGCTCTCGAAGCCAGAGCCGCGGATGTCAAAGGGCAGGATCGCGATGCTCGAGCCCCCGTCCGCCGCCAGGGCTTGCGTGCGGCCAAATCCTGGCCCCCGCTGAGGGGAGAAGAGATAGAGTCCGATCAGGAGCACGAGTCCGAGAGCAGCTGTGCCGAGCAGAACTGACCGTGGCGGGTGTCGGACGGCGGGTTCGAGGCTTGCCGGCTCGGCAACTTCACTGTTCTCCCCGGGAGCAGCGTTCGAGACATTTCGCGACCTCGGACCAGCCTGGAGAGGAGGCGTTAGTTGCACGGATATCTTTTGGTCCCGGACCGACCCGTTCAGCACAAGGGTGTTGGCCGATGGAACCGGGTCTGGAGTCATACCAGAATTGAAGTGCCCGTTCCCGGGGCCGGGGGAGAGCCGACCGTCCCTCCCCGTTGCGGCCGCCTGCTTCTGTCCGGGCTCGGCGCGGATCCTCGCCACCAGTTCCTGCGTCTCGGCCGACGGCTCCAGCTCATACTCCTCCTTCAGCTTCCAGGCAAACGCCTCATAG
>DASRIN010000680.1:0-4845 GCA_035649975.1 Gemmatimonadales bacterium | reverse complement strand
GAGGTGATCCTGCTCCTGCTTCTTCCGCAGGATCGCGATCCGGTGCTCCAGGTCGGGCTGGCCCACATCGGCCACCATCCCCCACTCGAACCGGCTCACCAGCCGGGCCTCCAGCCCGGGCATCTCCTTGGGTGGGCGGTCCGAGGTCAGGACGATCTGTTTCTTGGCCTCGTACAGCGTATTGAAGGTGTGGAAGAACTCCTCCTGGGTGGCTTCCTTGCCTTCCAGGAAGTGCACGTCGTCCACCAGGAACAGGTCCACGTCGTTGCGATACCGCCGCCGCAGCTCCGGCATGGTGCGGGAGTGGATGCTTTCGATCACCTCGTTGATGAACTGCTCCGCGCCCACATACAGGACCCGGATCGAGGGGCTCCGCCGGAACACGATGTGCCCGATGGCCTGCATCAGGTGGGTCTTACCCAGCCCAGTGGCGCCGTAGATGAAGAGCGGGTTGTAGGTCTTTCCGGGGGATTCAGCGGCGGCGTGGGCCGCCGCCGCCGCGAGCTCGTTCGACTTGCCGATGACGAACGTATCGAAGGTATAGCGCTCGTTGAGCGGCTGGGTGCTCGGGTTGACCTGGGTACCGGTGGCGGCGGGGCTCGAGGGAGCCACGAAGAAATCCATCTGGGGCCGCTTCTGCCGGTCCTCATTGACTCGAAAGACCACGGACGTCGGCTGGCCGAGCAGCGGCTCCGCCAGACGTGAGAGGATGGTGGCGTGCTTGGTTTCATTCCACTCTACCGCGAACTGATCGGGGGCGCCGACGATCAGGCGACCCTCATCCAGGGCGATGGCCTCCGTCGGCTCGAGCCACGTACGAATCGTGTGGTCGGGAAGTTCGCGATGCGCCTCGTCGAGAATGCGCTTCCAGGCGTCTTTTGCGGACAGCTGCATCGGTACTCGAAAACGGAAGGAAATTTTTTCAAGGGCGAGAGATGTTACGGGCGAGATATTGAAATGTCAATCGGGTCTTGACAGGAGAAAGCCAGTTTCAAAATCAGGAACATTTGTTTCCACCCTTGTCCACGTTCTCAACTTTCTCCACGCCGCCCTCCTCGTTAACGCAGCCGCTCCGCCCTCGCGATCCTCGCCCTCCGCTCTGTCCCTTTGCCTTGACCCCCTCCCTCATTCCCGGCTACTTTTCTCGGCTCACTTGGGAGGGAGCGCCATGAAGCCATCGTACCGGCCGCGGAACAAGCGTCGCATCAACAAGCATGGATTTCGCGCCCGGATGGCGACGCGCTGGGGCCGTGCGGTGCTGTCGCGGAGACGGAAGAAAGGGCGGAAGCGGCTGACCGTCTCGCTGCCATCGAAGCACGGAGGCTCCTGAGGCCTCGGCGCGGCTGCCGCGGGGCCATCGGCTCTCTCGCGCCTCCGACATCCGCCGCTGTCTCTCCCATGGCCGGCGTCGCCGCCTCGAGCATGTGGACATGATCTGGATGGACAATCCCGCGGGCCAGCCGCGACTGGGGCTGATCGTACCGAAGTTCCAAGCCTCCGCGGTGGCCCGCAACCGTTTGCGCCGGCGGCTGCGGGAGATCTGGCGACGGGACCTTCAGGCGCAGCAGCCAGGGTGGGACCTGCTCATCCGTGCCCGGCGCGAAGCCTACGAAGCCGGTTTCGACCTCCTCCGCGGCCAGCTCCTGGCCTGGCGTGACGCTGTGCTCCCGGCTCGATGAGCCCAGCGCATGGACTCCGGATGGTCCCCCGGCGGGTACTGGCGGGCGCAATCCGCGGCTACCAGATCGCGGTGTCTCCTCTCCTTCCGCCCAGCTGCCGCTTTACTCCGTCGTGCTCGCAGTACGCGCTCGAGGCCGTGACCCGACACGGCGCCCTCAAGGGAAGCTGGCTGGCCGGGAGGCGTCTGGTTCGATGCCATCCGTTTCATCCCGGCGGCTTTGATCCTGTCCCGTAATCCGTGAACTGACCAATGGACCGCCGTACCATCTGGGCCATACTGCTGATGATGGCTATCGCTGTAGCACCGGCCATCTTCATGAAGAAACCGGCCGCGCCTCCCCGAGGCGGGGCAGCGGGGCAACGGGGCAGCGGGGCAGACAGCGTGCTGCCGTCCGAGAGCTCGAAAGCGCGGCAGCCTGCTCCTAACCGCCCATCCGTGGCAGCCCAGGATACAGCAGCACAGCGTGGTGCCGCCCAGCCGCCCCGCTTACCCGCTGACCAGCCTCGCGCCGAGGGCGCGATCGACACCGTCCGGATCACCTCGCCGCTCTACTCCTACGGCATCAGCACCCGCGGCGGGCGGCTGGTGGAGGCCACGCTGCCGCGCTACCGGTCCATGGCCCCGACTGATGGACGCCGGCCGGCGCAGATCCTCCCTCCGAACAGCCGGCTGTTGGGCCTGACGTTGGTGCTCGGTCGGGACACCATCTCATTGGACGACTGGCCCTTCAGCGTTTCGGCGGAGAGTCTGGTGGTGAGTGGTCCCACACCTCTCCGCTTGAGTTCCAGCCGAAACGACGTGAAGGTCGACCTGACCTACACCTTCCGTCCGGATGATTACCGGATCGATGTGGGCGGTAAGGTGAGCGGGGTCGGGCCCAACGGCGGCCTTCTTCTGGTGGGCATGGGGCCCACCATCGCCAACACCGAGGCGGACTCGAACGAGAATCACCGCTCCCTGGCGCTGGTCACCAAGCACGACGAGACCGAGCGGGTGGATTTCGGGGGACTCAAGCCGGGCGAGCCCAAGACGGTCAGCGGCCCACTCGAATGGGCGGCGGTCAAGTCGAAATACTTCGTCACCGGCGTCCTGGCCTTCGACAGCACCGGAGGCGGCATCAGCGGGGTGACCGCGACCGCCCTGCCGGGCACTGGCAAGAATCCCACCGCTGCCGACGTCCGGCTCAGCCTCCCGCTCCCACCGAGCGGCAGCTTCCAGTACTCGGCGTACGCGGGCCCAATGGAGTATGACCGCCTGCGTCGGATCGGGCACGGCTTCGACGACGTGAATCCCTATGGGTGGCCCGGATTCCGGACCGTCATTCGTCCCCTCGCCGCAGGCGTCCGCTGGCTGCTGGTCTGGATGCACGAGCACTTGCACCTCGCGTACGGGCTGGTGCTGATCAGCTTTGGCATTCTGGTCCGGCTGCTGCTCTGGCCGCTCAACCAGAAAGCCATGCGGGCCAATATGCAGCTCCAGGCGGTCCAGCCCCTGATGAAGGAGATCCAGGAGAAGTACAAGAACGATCCCCAGAAGGTTCAGCAGGAGATGTTCAAGCTGTACAAGGAGCACGGGGTCAACCCGCTGGGCGGCTGCTGGCCAATGCTGCTTCCCATGCCGGTACTGTTTGCCCTCTTCTTCGTGTTCCAGAACACGATCGAGCTCCGAGGGGCGTCGTTCCTGTGGCTGCCGGACCTGTCGCGGCCTGATCCGCTCTACATCATCCCGGTCATCATGGGGCTCTCCATGTACGGTCTGAGTAAGGTGGGCCAGATGGGCATGGAGCCCAACCCCCAGGCCAAGATGATGCTCTACATCATGCCGGTCATGATGACGTTCCTGTTCCTCAATTTCGCCTCGGGGCTGAACCTCTATTACGCAGTCAGCAACATCGCCAGCATCCCGCAGCAGTGGCTGCTGGCCCGGGAGCGCCAGCGCCGCACGGCCAGGGCAATCGTGGAAGTGAAAACCAAGAAGCCAGAGCCCAAGCCAAAGCGAGCGCGGCGAAACGCGTAACCTGGTCCAGTGGCCCCAGTATGCTGTCGGATCCCATCGCTGCGCTGGCTACTCCACCGGGTCGTTCAGCGCTCGCGGTCATCCGCCTGAGCGGCTCCGGCGCCTTCGAGATCGCTGGCCGGGTCATTTCCGGGTTCCGTCCCGAGCCAGCCCGGCGCGCGACCCTCGCCCCTTTCCGAACAGCGGACGGCCAGCTGATCGATCAGGGGGTATACGTCGCCTACCCCGGACCCCACAGCTACACCGGTGAAGATCTGGTGGAGCTCTCCTGTCACGGAGGGCTCCTGGTGCCTGGCCGCCTGCTAGCCGCCATCCACGCGGCCGGCGCCCGACCTGCTGCGCCAGGGGAGTTCACCCGACGGGCAGTCCTCAACGGCAAGCTCGATCTTCTTCAGGCGGAAGCGGTGGGAGATCTGATCGATGCTACCGCACCAGTTCAGGCTGCTGCGGCCCTGCGCCAGCTGGAGGGCGGCTTGTCCCGCCGGCTCAGCGAGCTCCGCACTGCGCTGGTCGAGCTGCAAGCGCTGCTCAGTTATCAGATCGACTTTCCGGAGGAGGACGACGGCCCCATTCCCCCCGACCGGATTCAGGCAGGGCTCCAGGCGGTGGGGGACCAGATCCGTCATCTGGTGGCCACGGCACCGTCCGCTGAGCGCCTGCGCGAGGGAGCACTCCTGGTATTTGCGGGGCGGCCAAATGTGGGGAAGTCGTCGCTGTTCAATGCTCTCCTGGGCGTAGACCGGGCCCTGGTGACCGAAATCCCGGGGACTACCCGGGATACCATCGAGGCCCACACCGACTTCCTGGGCTGGCCGGTCCGCCTGGCGGACACGGCGGGATTGTGGGACGCGCCCGAGCGAATCGATCGCCTGGGTATCGAGGTCAGCCGGCGCTATCTCGCCGGCGCGGATCTGGTCTTGTTGTGCGTCGAATCGGGAAGACCGCTGGAAGAGGATGAACGCGCTATCGCCACCGAGCGTCCGGCTCTCCTAATCCGAACCAAGGCCGATCTGTCTCGCGAGCCGGGGGAAGGACTGCCGGTCTCGGCCTTGACCGGCAAAGGTCTGGAGGGCCTCCGGCGGGCTGCGGCCGAACGGGTCTTTTCCGACCGGATCCAGCTCGGGGATCTTGAGCCGGCGCTCACCCGG
>DASRIN010000679.1:0-3672 GCA_035649975.1 Gemmatimonadales bacterium | reverse complement strand
CGGAGCGACTTGTCCACCCGCTCCGGGGTCTTGAGCAGGCCTTCCCGGCCGGGATCTTCGCCCAATGCGACCAGTATGTCGCGCACCTTGTCGGCAAAGGGCTGCGGCTCGGGCTCGGGCTGCTCCGGGTGGGTGGTCCGGGTGCGCTCGGGCCGCACCGCTACGCCGTTCTTAGTCCCCTTCGTAGTCGACATAGTTCCTCGGCGTCTCCCAGAGTCGAAGCTTGAGCGCCAGCTCATCGGGCAGGCCGGCTCGGAGCTCGCGCCAGCACACCAGGGCGATGTTCTCGGACGTGGGTATCAAGTTCCGGAACCAGGGCACGTCCAGATTGAGATTCTTGTGGTCCAGATGCCGGAGCAGCCGCTCCTGGGCCAGATCCCGGAGCTTGTTGAGATCCATGACGTAGCCGGTGTCGGGATCGATCTCGCCCTCGACCGTGAGCTCCAGCTCGTAGTTGTGGCCGTGGAAATTGGGATTGCTGCACTCGCCGAAGATCTGCCGGTTCCATTCCTCGGAGAAGCGAGGATTGAAGAGCCGGTGGGCGGCATTGAAGTGCACGCGGCGAGTGACGGCGCAGCGGGGCATCGTAGTCGCTAGTCGCTAGCCGCTAGTCGCGAGCCGGACCTCGGCTGGGAACCATCGCACATGAAGCAGAATACTACTCGATCCATGGACCCACTCCTAGCGACTCCTGGCTGATACCGGTGACCAGTGACTAGTGACCAGCGACTAGCAACTAGCGACTAGTGACTAGTGACTACCAAAGAAAACGCCGACCCGTGAAGATCGGCGCCGAGTGAAACGGCAACGGAGAGGATTATTGAAGCCCAATGAGAAAGCTTGGCACCCTCACCTTGACGTCTGCCTTCCCCCTGGGGGCGTGACATCGGCCACGGCATTCGGGCCCATCATCGGACCTGTTGGCTCAATAACGTGGCTCCCCGCTACCGCTCACCCGGCATTAAGATAGAAACCTGCCTTGAGAGCGTCAACCGAGGAGCATGCGTCGATATGTGGCCAAACCTGCTGCTGGCACTCCTTTGCCTCATTGCCTGGGTTATCCTCGCCTTTGTCCTGGGTCCCCAGCCCGGGGCCGTGCACCTGCTCCTTGCTGTCGGCACCACGCTGCTGGTGCGGTGGTGGGCGCTCCGGGCTTAGCAGGAGCATCCTCCACCCTGTAGCACCCCGCAGATTCGTGTTGACGAACTACTACACGGATTGGGCCCGAAACGGGCCCGATCTCCCCCCTTTGGCCTGCTGTTATTTCCTTACCGAGCAAGGCCTTGCCCTCCCAGCGTAAGACTTGACGATTACTTGACTTGGTCGGCATAGATCGTGCTTCGGGACCAGACATCGGCAGGCGGTCCCTGGCTCTCACGCTGCCCAAGACGTCGGGATGGTCGGATGATGCGCTGGATGGAATCTCTAGTGGAGCGGGCCGGTGCTGGCGGGGGCATCCCCACTATCCAGCGGCTGTGGAGCTCAGAGCACAAGGCGCCCATATCCGGCCGGGCTCAGCCGGCCGAGACCCACCTCCGCAGCCTGCTGCTGGGGCGGGTGGTGAACGTAGTCCTCGCCCTGCTCGCTCTTATTCTCCTGTTCCCGATCATGCTCCTGATCGCCCTGCTGGTGTGGCTCACCTCACCGGGGCCAGCGCTGTACACCCAGACCCGGATCGGGCTGGACCGGCGAACGCCCTTCGATGCCAGCCAGAATCACCGGCGGGAGCGCAACCTGGGCGGGAGTCCCTTTACGATTTACAAGTTCCGCACGATGCAGGTGGATGCCGAGCACGGCAGCGGCGCGGTGTGGGCCCAGCAGCAGGATCCCCGGGTCACCCCCGTGGGCCGGCTCCTGCGCCAGTACCGCCTCGACGAGCTGCCCCAGTTGCTCAACGTGCTCAAGGGCGAGATGAACATCGTGGGCCCCCGCCCCGAGCGGCCCACCATCTTCGCCGAGCTGCGGGAGCACATCGCCGAGTATCCGCTGCGGCAGCGGGCCAAGCCGGGGATCACCGGGCTGGCCCAGATCAATCATCACTACGACCGCTCGCTGGACGACGTGCGGACCAAGGTGCACTACGACCTGGAGTACATCCGCCGCCAGTCGGTCGGCGAAGACTTCCGCATCATGCTGAAGACCGTCCCTGTCATCCTCCTCCGCCGGGGAGGCTGGTAGCCGCTCGTTGCGTGGCAGCAACACTACTGCCGCCGAGCTGACTCCAGGCCAGCCCTTCCCTCCGGCCCGCCGTGTTTTGGCCTTCCCTGGCAACGACTTAGAGTGACCCTCCGAGCTACATGCGGCGGAACGACCATTGCTGGTCGGGAGGCGTCCGGGGTCGTATTTTCGCAGTCGGACCCGAGTGGGGAGACCAACTCGTAATGGCTTTATTGAATCGGCCGCAGACCACGAGCAGTCCCGAGCTGTCTATCGTGGCGCCGCTCTACAACGAATCGCAGAACGTGCGGCCGTTGGTGGACTGGATCCTCCAGGCGCTGGAGGTGTTTCCCGGAACCTTCGAAGTCATTCTGGTTGACGACGGCAGCAGGGATGATACCTGGAATGAGGTGCGAGCCGCGGCTGCAGACCGGCGGGTGATTGGCTTGCGGCTGGGGCAGAATGTGGGACAGACCGCCGCGATGATGGCGGGATTCGACCACGCGAGGGGCGGGATTGTGGTCTCGCTCGATGGCGACCTGCAGAACGACCCTCGCGATATCCCGGCGCTGATCGCCAAGCTGGACGAAGGCTACGACCTGGTGTGCGGCTGGCGGCGGAACCGGCAGGACAAGTTGCTTCTCCGGAAGGTGCCTTCCTGGGTTGCCAATCGGCTGATCCGGAGGCTCACCGGCGTGCCGATCACCGACAATGGGTGTTCCCTCAAGGCCTATCGGCGTGACCTGCTGGACCGGATCGCACTCTACGCGGAGCAGCACCGTTTCATTCCCGCGCTCTCGGCCAGCGTGGGAGCCCGGATTGCCGAAATGCCGGTGCGGCACCACGCCCGGCGCTACGGCGAGAGCAAGTATGGCATTTCACGAACGGTCAAGGTTTTGGTGGACTTGCTCACGCTCAAGATGATCACCTCGTTCCGTTCTCGGCCGCTGGTTGGCTTCGCTCTTGTCGCCCTGCCAGCGATCGCGATCGCCGGAGTGTTCGGCGGTCTCTGGCTCTTCAGCCTCACGCATTTCGGCATCGAGAAGGCTTCAGCTCTGGTGTTTCCGGGTGCGGGACTGTTGAGTGTGGGGGCAGCGCTCTATCTCTTCATGCTGGGATTGGTAGCTGAGGTGGCTCTCAGCAGCGAGCGGAAAGGTTCGTTCGATACCCCGGCTGCAGTCGAGGTCCGCTGATGAGCAGACCAGGAACGTTGATCGAGCCGAAGACCGTGTCCGCCGAGCCTCTCATTCAGCCTGGCGATGGGCTGATTTCCGTCGTGATCCCGGTCGTGGAACGGGCAGACGAGCTGGTGAACGTGTATCGCTCGTTCGCGCAAGCGCTGGATGCTCGGGGCCAGCCCTACGAGTTCCTGCTGGTGTTCGATGGACGCATTACCCCTCCAGCGGAGCTGGTGATGCTGGCTCGGCAGACATCGCGGGTCAGGATACTCCGATTCGCTCGAGAGTTCGGGGAAACAGCGGCTCTGCGGCTCGGGATCGAAAAGAGCCGGGGAGA
>DASRIN010000678.1:0-4379 GCA_035649975.1 Gemmatimonadales bacterium | reverse complement strand
AGAATCCTGACCGGGCCCTGCCGGCGCGCCACCGACAGCTCACCGTCCGGCCCCTTCGCCGCCAGGTTGTAGCCCACCTGGGCAGACAGGTCGATCGGGGCACCCGACTCCTGATCCAGTGCCGCAAACCGCCCGAAGAACTCCCACTCGTTGGGATAGCGGGGCGACAGCTCCGAGTTGGTGGCGTAGTGGAAGCCGATCAGGGTGTGGTAAGGCAGACCGGCGGCAAGCAGGAACGTTGGAGTACTGGTGACCTTCCGTTCCGGCTCGGAGCTGGCCGTGAATCGGTGGAGGAAGTTGAAGTGCAGCGTGCCCGACGGTCCGACCCAGGCTCCGTCCAGATTGGGTGTCCGGTCCATCACCGTTTGCGCCGAGGCTTTGGGACCAAGCATCAGGAAGCATCCGACCGCAAAGCTGGCTATCCGTTGCACAGGCATCTCTCTAGATAGCGGGCGACCAGAAGCCGGTCTTGAAGAGTTGCAGCGGTTGGACCACTGAAGCGTTCAGTCTCTCTGACTAGGCAATGCGTACGGCTTGACGGAACTTGGAGGGCGAGATTCCAACATGATGGCGGAACAGGTTGGAGAAGTGGCTCTGGTCCGAGAACCCAGCCGCCAGCGCGATCTCGGCCAGTGACAACTCGGTCCCGGCCAGCTGGTGGGCCGCTCGCTCGATCCGCAGGTGTCGCACGTACTCGCCCACGGTGCAGCCAAAGGTCTGGCGGAAGGCCCGCGCCAGGGTGACCGGATGGACTCCGACCGAGCGGGCCAGCCCGCTCAGGCTCGGGCGATGCCCCAGCTCCGCATGGATCCGGTCGCGCGCCTCCTCCAGCCAGCGCGGGCGGCCCCGCTCGGTGCCAGTGTCGCGCAGCCGCGAGGCCAGGGCCACCAGCTCCAGCAGGAGCCCTTCGATGGCGAGGGGCACCGCCGAGTCGGGCTGCTGCATCTCGTGGTAGATCCGCCAGCCCAAGGTGGAGAGCAGGCCGCCCTGAAAGTCGCGCCGCTCATCGAGGACTGCGGAGTAGGGCTTGATGGCCGAGACCTGTCCGTGGTTCGGCTCGATGAGGAGACCGCGAACGTCGCCCCGGTCGAATCGGTCCCAGTGGCGCTCGCCCGCGGGCGTGATCTTGAGAGTGGAGCTGGTGCAGGCGATCGACCCACCGCGCCACATCTCGCTGAACGCGCCCTGGAGCACGAAGCAGATAGTGGGGGTCGCGTGATCGTGCCAGGGAAGCTCCGACCCGTGCCGGTGGATTCCCTCGGTAACGGTGAACCCGCCGGCTTCGACCCGACGTACCCGTGTGGCTTCGGTAGCTTTTTTGACCTTGCGAACCATGCTGCTCCCGGCGCGTCCCATAATGTGACGATGGTCACAGGATCCCCTGCACACCACTAGACCCATGCAAGCCGGCTACCCGGTTGCAAGACTTGCCCGGTCCTCCCTGGCTACCGTCCAAGATAAGGAGGCCTCTATGAACCATTCTTCCATTCTGGCAATTGCGCTAGCCGCCTTGCTGCCGGTGGTAACGGCCTGCGGCGACGACGATAACCCGTCCGGACTGGCAAACAACTTCTCGGCTACCCTTTCGGGCGCGGAAGAGGTGCCCGCGAATGCCAGTACCGCTACCGGTACCGCCACCTTCACGATCGCCGGAAGCGCGATAACTTATACGGTGAGTACCACCGGTCTGGCCAATCCGGTCCTGGCTCACATTCACGTTGCGGCCACGGGCGTGAATGGCCCGGTACGGCTCAACCTGTGCGGCACTGGCCCCCCGGTGCCGGACTGCACCGAGGGAGACGGTGTTCTCGCCACCGGCACCAATGGCACTGCGGTCGGCATCACCTTTGACGAACTGGTCGCGGCCATGCGCGCCGGCGACACCTACGTGAATGTGCACACCGATGATGGGGTGGGTCAGTCGAATACCGGTCCCGGCGACCTGATCGCCGGGGAGATCCGGGGCCAGATTGCGGCGCAGTGAGCCAGGAGTGGAGATGCGAATGACAAATCGGACCTTGATCCTCGCTGTCGCGGCCGCGCTAGCCTGCGGGGGTGGCGACGACGCGCCAACCCAGCCCGGTGGCGGCGGCGGCACCACCGCCACGGTGAGCGTCATCAATAATCAGTTCAATCCGTCTACCGTCAGCGTCCCGGTCAGCGGTACGGTCACCTGGCAGTGGGACGCCGGAGGCGCGCCGCACAATGTCAACTTCCAGGACGGCGCCCCCGGATCGGGCGATAAGACGTCCGGGACCTTCGCCCGAAACTTCACGGCCGCGGGGACCTACTCGTATTTCTGTTCGCTTCACGCCGGAATGGCTGGGACGGTGACGGTCACCAGCACGACGGGAGGTACCGGCGGTGGTGGGACTGGTGGCGGCGGCAGCGGTGGTGGAGGGGGCGGCGCCTATCCCTGAGCCGGCCACTCACTGAGCAGATCAGGGGGAAGGCTTCAAGGCTTCGAGGAAGGGTAGTCCCAGCCCAAAGGAGACCTGCAACGGCCGCTTCGAGCTGCTTGAGTTGGGCATGCCGAAGCGGAGCCGGAACAGTCGCTCCTGCAGCTTGAGCTTGAGGCTCACGATCCTCCCGATCTGATACACCCAGGTGCTGCCAAGGACGCCACTCACGGTCGACGTCTCGAACAGATCCTCGTAGGTCGGTTGGCCCCCGAACACCACGCCGAGCCCGCCGTTCAGTTCCCAGGAGAGCTTCCCGCCGGGCCGGCGGATCCAGTACCGAGCGCCGGTGGAGCTGCCGATTGAGTGCGCGCCCGCGTTGAACGCGACCCGCTTGCCACCGGCGTTCATCGTCGCATAGCCCGGACTGTAGCTCACCGCGGTGACCACGTCGAAGCGATCGCTGAAGGTGACGGTCATGCGGGCGCCCAGGGTGAGACCAACCTTCTGCCGTATGTGAATCGATCCGTTCTTGAGGGAAAATCTGGTGGGTAAGGTGACATCGGCGACCGGGCGCAACTGAACAACTTGGGCGGGCAGATCGAAGCAGGGGACCAGCGCGGCGGCTCCGCACCCAAGGAACAGGATGCAGCCTCGACGTTTTGTCCCCTGCAGTGCCTTCCCAACCGCCATCGCGCCCCCTGGCCACTGGAGTCCCTTCAGATCTTAGGGCGCAGGCAAGCCGGGCGACGTGGTCGAGGGCGGGTCGCTTTGGTGCTACAGATCACCTTTCATAGTCCAGGTCCTCGCCCAGGTCCTCCCCTCAGCCGGGCAGACCCCCTGGGTAGGGATACCCGTGGAACCAGCGCCCCCAGATTCAAGACGTGCCGCTTCCCCGCTTGTATACTAGACCAGGTACGGCTTTCCCGAGGAGCGAGTGACTCCCGAGCTATCCCTCGTGGTTCCGGTTCACAACGAGGTCGACAACCTGGCTCAGCTGGTGGCGGAGATCAGGGCGGCGCTGGATGATCGGGTGGACTACGAGGTCATCTATGTGGACGACGGAAGCGATGACGGCACCGCCCCGCGCCTGCGCGCTGTGGCGGCAGGGTTTCCCCGTCTCCGAATCGTGCGCCACCGGGAGCAGGCGGGCCAGAGCGCGGCGGTAGTCGACGGGGTTCGTGCCGCCCGGGCGGCCTGGGTTGCCACCCTCGATGGTGACGGCCAGAACGACCCTGCGGACCTCCTGCCGATGCTTGCCATGGTCCGCGACCCTGCCGCGCCGCCGGGACTCAGCCTCATCATCGGCCAGCGGCGGCAGCGGCAGGACGTGTGGGCCAAGCGGGCCGCGGGCAGGATTGCCAACACCGTCCGCGCTCGAGTGCTGGGCGACGCCACCCCGGACACCGGATGTGGGCTCAAGCTGTTCGCGCGGGACGCCTTCCTCGCGGTGCCCCAGTTCGATCACATGCACCGCTTTCTACCCGCCCTGTTCCTGCGAAGCGGCTGGCAGGTAGCCTCGGTGCCGGTGAGTCATCGCCCCCGGCGCCACGGCCGCTCCCACTATGGAATCCTCGATCGGCTCTGGGTCGGCATCCTCGATCTCACTGGCGTGCTCTGGCTGCAGCGCCGGCCTCTCCGTGCGACGATTGTGGAGGAACCCGATGCATCATGATATCAACGCCATGTGGCTCGGACTCGGCTTCTTGGGCCAGGCTCTTTTCTCCATGCGATTCCTGGTCCAATGGTGGCGCAGCGAGCGCGCCGGTCAAAGCGTGGTGCCGATCGAGTTCTGGTACCTCAGCGTCGGCGGTGGCCTCCTGCTCCTGGCCTACGCGCTGCACCGGCACGATCCGGTCTTCTTCGTCGGCCAGCTCACCGGGATCCTGGTCTACTCTCGCAACCTGCATCTGATCCATCACCAGCGGCGTCCCGTAGGGTGACCGCCGGGTGGCGAGCAGTCATTGCGAGGACGCGTAG
>DASRIN010000677.1:0-8691 GCA_035649975.1 Gemmatimonadales bacterium | reverse complement strand
TCTTCGCTCTGCGCAACAGGCAGCTGCAATTCCAGAGTTATTACAAGATGCCGGCGCCGCAGACACCGGAGGAGAACTGCGTCGCCCACAATGGCTCGCTGATCCCGATTCCGGGGCGGGATATCATGGTCCAGGCCTGGTATCAGGGTGGGCTCTCGGTCTTCGACTGGACCGATCAGAAGCATCCGAAGGAGATCGCGTACTTCGACCGGGGCCCGGTGAGCGGCCAGGAGTTGGAGAGCGGCGGGTACTGGTCAACCTACTGGTACAACGGTGTCATTGTGGGCTCCGAGATGGCGCGGGGACTCGATGTCTTCGAGCTGGTGCCGAGTGGGTTCATCTCCGAGAATGAGCTGGCCGCGGCCAAGACGGTGAAGCTGGACTATCTCAACACCCAGGGTCAGCCCAAGTTCACCTGGCCGGCGAGCGTTTCCCTGGCCTTGGCGTATGTGGATCAGCTGGAGCGCTCCAAGGGAATGGACGGCAGCCGGATTAGCAGCGTTCGCCAGGAGCTGGCTCGAGCGGAGAAGGCGAGTGCAGGGGAGCGGCAGGCGACCCTGGGGCGGCTGGCAGCGCAGTTGGAGAGCGATGCGGCCCAGGCGGGTGATGCGGCAAAGGTGCGGACGCTCGCGGACGTCGTGAAACAGTTAGAGACCGAGCCGAGCCTGGCGCGGCAGTAAGGGACAGGCCATCCTGATCCCAGCGAAAGATCTCTCGTTGATGAGGGATCCTTCGCTGCGCTCAGGGTGCCATGTAATGCTCAGTATGACTAGGGGTGAATCACCCGGGCGAGCACCCGGCCCACCGTCTCATTGCCGTCGGTGTCCCTAAAGTCCACCTCGACCGGCCACCCCTCGGTGGGCGCAATCGTGTTGTACAACTCACTTCCCCACGGAGCCGCCGAGCCGAAGCTTTCCTCCTGGCCGGAGCCGGCCAGATCGTCCTGCATGACGATAGGTGACTGCTCGCAGCGGGCGTCCTGAAACACCCGGATGATCTGGGGAACATCCCGCAGATCGCGCGAGCCCTGGGGGTCGGTCGCGGTTGCCAGCACGACAACTCCGTCGCCCTCCTGGAGCTCGATCGCGACGTCGGTCACCAGGGGCCCGTTCGCACCACCGGAGACCGGCAGGTCGACCAGCTGACACTCGTCGGCGCCGGTGGTGGTGGCTTCGTCGCCGCACGCCACCAGGCTCAGAGAGAGCGCTGCAAGGAGGATGCGAATCAAGAGTGCGTTGCTCCCGATGGTCCTCTGGTAAGAGTTCCCCCCTTCAACCCGTTCGTCAAGAACTCTTGCAATAGCTGCGTTTTCACTGCTGAGGCCGAAGCCTTCCCACCAGTCCGAGGGGTACACTTCGAATGCCCGGCCACTCTCGTCTCGTACCCATCGGGTCTCCAATCACCAGCTGAGCCGAGATTCCGCCGTCGAGCAGGAGCGCGTCGCGAGAGCCGAGCGCACCCATGACGGCCGCCATTTCCGGGGTGGTGAGCCCGAAGGGGACCCGTCCCAGGGAGGCGCCAAGCGCGTCGAAACGGGTGAGGGCGATGAGGACCCGACCGTCGGGAAGGGTGCCGAGCGCCAGCCGGGCGTCCCGGTGGTCGAAGTCCACCCCTCGGCCAGCCTGGTGGAGGGGCAGGGGGACCGAACCATTCTGGAGCAGCATGGGGTAGCTCTGGAATGCTTCGAGCGCAGTCTGCTGACTGCGCTCGTGGGCTATGCTGTCGGGCGGCACGATTCGCAGGGTGCCGTCGTGGGTTACCACGACGGCCCCTGCGAGCGGGGCGTACTCCGGTGAGAGTAACTCGCGCCCCCGGGTTACTACCCAGCCGAATGGCAGGGAGCCGCGGAACTGTCCGGCGTCGAGGGCGACGGCGACGTCGCCCTCGACCCCACTGATGTTCCAGTCTTGGCGGTCGGCGAAGGCTGGAACCAGCGAGAGATCGATCCGGCGAGGATCGACCCGGGCGATCACGAGGCGGGTGCGCCAGGCTTCGCGCGCTCCCTGGATCCGGAGCTCGCCCCACTCGACCCCTGGAATGCCGGGTTGCCAGGGTACGTGGTGGGAGAGTGACGCAGACCCGTCCCAGCGGGACGGGGAGGCGTCACTGCGCCACCACGTTACCCACCCGCTCGCGGTTTCTACCGCGAGCGTGGCCGCCGAGCGCCCGGGTTCCGGGCGCGAGGCGGCGGCGCCGGTCGCTGCGATCGCGAACAGGCTGAGTGCTACAGCCCGAACCCCGGACCCCATTCCTAATGTCCGCCGCATCCCGCCATCTGGATGCGCTGGAGCGTGTCCGCCAGGGCCATCAGTCGGGCCTGATCGCCCGCCTTCTGGGCTGCTTCGGCCCGCTTGCCCAGCGCCTCGATCTCGGCCTGGTGGGTCTGCGTGTTCTTTGCCATGCAGGCGCCCATGTCGGATCCCCCAGGCGCCATCTGCGGCGTGGCAGGTGCGGGTGTTGCCACCGCTGCCGGCTCGGGCTCCGGCTTCGGGGCCTCTGCCACTTGCTCCCGGATCCCCAGTGCTGGCTTCAGCTCCGCGGCCTTGGCAGATACAGCGCTCTTCTCCGAAGCTGAAGCGTCGCCTGGCGGGGTGGAACCCTGCAGGATCGCGATGGCCCGCTCCTTGGCCTGGGCCAGTTCGGCCGCGCCCAGCCCTGAGGCCTTCACCTCCGCCTTCTCTGCCCGCGTGTCCACCGCCCGGACCGCCTCGTAGTACCCGTCCGGCTGCTTCGGCTCCTTCACCACGCAGCTCGGGTCCATCATCGCCATGGCGGAATCCTGGTAGATGGCTACGGTGCGCTGGTCCTGTTTCTCCATGGCGGCCACCATCTTCTCGGTCAGCGCCGAGTACTTGTCAGCCAGCTTCTGGTTGGCGGCTGCCCGCTGGGGCCAGCTCGCCTGGGCTGCCTCGCACTTAGGCTTGGCCTCCCGATATGCCGTCTGGGCCCGCTCGTAGTGACCATACGGGGTGTCTTCCTTGCCAGCAGTCGCGCGCTCGGCTTGGCCGGCTTTGAGTCCCGTCAGCAGTTGATTCACCACACCAGTGGTGAGCACGACGGTGCCACCCTGCGCCGGGGCGGCTGCGGCCGCATCGGGTGTGGTCTCCTTCTTGATCCGGAGCCCGCCGAGTTGGGCGGATACCGGGGTGGTGAGCGTAAGTGCCGCGAGGGCGACAAGACTAAGCCGGGCGAGCTGCATGAGGGGTCTCTATTCTGGGGGAGTTGAGAGTCGGGTGGTAAAATGTGAGACATCCGAGACCCGAGCGCCAGCATGGCCTCGGGAATGGTGTTCGGGTTAACGGTGACGGAATTTTCCCGGGTGGAAAACCGAAGGCCGGGAAATCTCCCGGCCTTCGCCAGCATACCTCGCCTTACCCAACCGTACTTCCAAACCTCACCAGACCATGCCTGCTTCGCATTGATCCGCCACACCTTACCCACACTGACATGCACTGGTTCCGCAGCAGCACCCGGTATCACAACACCCCTTGGTGCAGCCGCACTTTGATTGCTTCATGCTTCCTCCCTTGTGGGAGCTAAACCCCCACGCATACCAAAATACGTTCCTGGTTCATTCCACGCGAGCCGTGGCGGGGTGGTTCTCGGCTAATCCGGTTTCTGCTGGTAGACGCTCTTTCCCTCTAGGAGCGTGCGGACCACTCGCACCTGATGGATCTCCTCGACCGGGAGCTCGAACAGGTTCCGGTCCAGCACGATCAAGTCGGCCAGCTTGCCAGGTTCGATCGAACCGGTCTCCCGCTCCAGATGGTTCTGATAGGCCGCGTTGATAGTGTACATGGCGATCATCGTTGCTAGGTCCACCCGCTCGGCGGGATTCCAGGGCCGCTGGGCCGGCTGATCCGGCTGCTGGTGAGTAATACCCACCTCGATGGCATCCAGCGGATTGAGGGAGGAGACCGACCAGTCGCTGCCGCCAGAGACCACGGCTCCGGTCTGGACTACGCTCGCGATCGGATAGAGCCAGCGGGAGCGCTTTGGTCCCAGTGCGGGTTCGGTGAGCCGGCTGAGGTACTCGTCGCCATTGGCCCAGAGGGCCTGAAAGTTGGCGATGGCGCCGAGCGCCCGAAACCGGGGAATATCGTCGGGATCGATCAGCTCGAGGTGGGTAATGGTGTGGCGGGCGTCGTGAGCCCCGTTTCGCGCCCGGGCATAGGCAAATGCGTCGAGGGTCATGCGGATGGCCCGGTCGCCGATTGCGTGCACGTGAATTTGAAATCCGTCGCGGTCGAGTGCCACCGCCAGGTCCTTGAGCCGATCAGGCTCGTAAATCGGCTTGCCGGCGTCACCCTTCCGGTCGAGATAGGGAGCGAGCAGCGCTGCAGTGCGGGCCTCGATCACACCGTCGACAAACAGCTTCACCGCGGTGGGCCGAATCCGGGAGCTGGTGAACTTGGTGCGCAGCTCCCGGAGCCGGGGCAACAGACTGTCGGTCAACGGATCAGGGAAATGCAGTGCCGCGACCACTCTGACACGGAGCGTTCCATTGCGCTCGGCCGCGGAGTATGCTCGCAGCTCGGCCTGGTCGGTCGCCGCGCTGAACACTGTAGTGATTCCGAACCGGTTGGCGAGCTGCTGCGCCCGTTCCAGTCCCGCCGCCAGCTCGGCGTCAGAGCGTGGGGGTACGATCCTGGAGACCAAGGCGATGGCGTCCTCCCGCAGGGTACCCGAGGGCTCGCCGGTTCTGGGATCGCGCTCGATCCGGCCGTTGGGCGGATCCCGGGTCTCGCGAGTGATCTGTGCCAGGGCCAGTGCCCGCGAGTTTACCCAGGCCGAATGTCCGTCAGCGGCGTAGAACAAGGCCGGGCGGTCGGGGACTGCCTGGTCCAGCAGCTGCTTGGAGGGATTTGCGTTGGGGAACACCGGCAGCTGCCAGCCTCCGCCGCGGACCCAGGGTCGATCGGGGTTGGCGAGGGCACAGCTGCGAATACTGTTGGCGATTGCGAAGGGTGTGGTTAGATCGTCAAGGGTGCATTCACCCAGATCCACACCGGAGGTGATAGGGTGAACGTGACCGTCCTGAAAGGCGGGGAGGAGCATCTTCCCCTGCAGATCCACAATCTCGGTCGCGGGTCCCGCCAGTCCCGCTGGCAGGCTGTCGCTCCCGACGTACACGATCTTGCCCTCTCGGATGGCGACAGCGTTGGCCCAGCTCCTGGCCGCGTCCACCGTGTAGACCGCGCCGCGGCGGAAGATGAGATCGGCAGGCTCCGACCTGGGGGCGCCCGGTGAGCAGCCCAAAATCACTGGCGCAGCGAGGAGCGTTGGCGCCCACGAACGGCTCCTCAAACATTCACCACAGAGGACACAGAGAGCTCCTGTGGTGAGGCCCTTGGATTAGAGCGACTCGAGCTCGGCGGGCATCAGCTCCGACTCACCGAGCAGCTCTTCCATCTTTTCCCTGGTGCCAGTTCCAGGTGCCGGGACGTAGGTGATGAGCCGCAGTGGCGCCATCCGTTCGTCCTGCACATCCAGCACGGTGAAGTCGAACACCAGGCGGCCCACCTCGGGATGCTCGTAGTGCTTCACCCCCTCCTGCCACACCTCGATGTCGTTCTCGTTCCACCACCGCTCGAAGTCCGAGCTTCGGGTGCGGAGCACGGTGACCAGCTCGTTGAACCAGGGATCGTCCACCCGGCTGGCGTACATCGCCCGCAGCTTGGCGACGCACTGGCGCCCGTGCCGCTCCCAGTCGAGCAGCATGGAGCGCAGCCGGTCGCCCAGAAACAGCTGATACAGCGCGTTGCGTTCGATGCCCTGCAGGCCGGCCAGATCGCCGTGGATCACCGAGGCGGCCCGGTTCCAGGCCAGGATGTCCCAACGCTCGCCAAAAACCCAAGCGGGCCCGTACTCCATCTGGTCGATCAGCCGCTGCAGCCGGAGACTCACCGAGACCGCGCGCGGCGCATCCCCATTGCTGACTGGAATGGCGTAGCCACCCAGGGTGAGGAGATGGCGAGTCTCGTTGGGCTCCAGCCGGAGCGCGACACTGATCCGGCTCAAGACCTCGGCCGAAGGACGCACCTCCCGCGCCTGCTCCAGCCAGGTATACCACTCGGCGCTCACGCCGGCTGCGGTGGCGACCTCCTCCCGCCGAAGCCCAGGGGTACGCCGGCGGCGGCCCCGCGGAAGTCCCAGTTCCTCGGGCTGGCGTCGCATCCGCCGGCTCCGAAGGAAGTCCGCGATCTCTCGTCTGCGCTCTTCACTCAACATGGTCTGTCCTCGCCCGATTGAGCCCTTCACTGGGCCCAGGGTGATAATGGAACTCAAGATGGCGGTGCGGCCCTACTTCAGACAGGGACCGTCAATACCAGGATAAACGCTTCCTTATCCCCGTTTAGTAGAGATCGTAGCATGCATCCAGCTAAGGAGCAACCGTAACTCACTCAGAAGGGAACGCCATGCAGACACGGAAACTAGGCAAGACCGGAGTCGACATCTCCGCCATCGGCCTGGGCTGCATGTCCATGAGCCCGGTCTACGGCCCGACCAACGACGCAACGTCGGTTGCGACGATCCATCGCGCCCTCGAGTTAGGCATCAACTTCCTCGACACCGCCGACGTCTATGGCCTCGGCGGCAATGAAGAGCTGGTTGGTCGAGCCATCAAGGGCAGGCGTAACCAGGTAGTCCTCGCCACCAAGTTCGGTTTTGTGGCCTCCGGCGAGGGCACCGGCTTCGGCCTCAACGGCACCCCGCCACACGTCCAGCGTGCCGCGGAGGCGAGTCTGCGCCGACTAGGGGTGGAGACCATCGACCTGTACTACCAGCATCGAGTCGACCCGCGAACGCCCATCGAGGAGACCGTGGGTGCTATGGCGCAACTGGTGGACCAGGGGAAGGTTCGCTTCCTCGGTCTGTCGGAGGCAGCGCCGGATACCATACGGCGAGCCCAAGCGGTGCACCCGATCGCGGCGCTCCAGACAGAATACTCACTTTGGACTCGTGACCCGGAAGACGAGCTGCTCGGAATCACCGAAGAGCTGGGGATTACTTTCGTAGCCTACAGCCCGCTCGGGCGCGGGATTCTGACTGGGGCGCTCAAGAGTGTGGACGACCTCGCTGTCGACGATTGGCGCCGCACCAATCCCCGGTTCCAGGGCGAGAACTTTCGGAAGAACCTGGAGCTGGTCAAGGAGCTCGAGGCGATGGCAGAGGAGAAGGGCACTAGCCCGGCCCAGCTGGCGCTGGCCTGGCTGCTGACCCGGGGAAAGCACGTGGTACCGATTCCTGGAAGCCGCCGAGTCGAGCGGCTGGAGGAGAATGCGGCGGCAGTCGACATCAAGCTAACCGACAACGAGCTCCACCGGCTGGAGCTGATCGCCCCGGTGGGAGCCGCCGTGGGTCAGCGCTATCCGAAGCCAATGATGGAGGCACTGAATGGTTAGATACTCAGCAGAGCTGGAGAAGGACTTCTCGACAACCGACCTGGCTGCGGTGAGACGGGCCCTGGAGCGGGTGCTGGCCGGAGAGCTGGCCCCGTTAAGCGGCCTCCTTGCGGACGATGTCGTGTTTCAGGTCGAGGTTGCCGGCGACAGCCCGGTTCGCTTGGAGGAGCGAGGTAAGCAGGCTGTGGCCGACTATTTCACTGCTCTGGGCGGGCTGGTGAGCTTCTGGCAAATGGACTACACCGCGCGGGGCGAACAGCTCATGGCGTGGGGCAAGGAGAGCTTCACGCTGGAAAACTGTGCGTTGGAGGGGGGCTGCGATTTTGCTCTGTTGTTCGACCTCTCAGGGGGTCTGATTTCCCGGATTTTGGTGGTGGAGGATCTGCGGTCGTTCATGCACGGCCGCAGTCCTCAGCTTTCCACCACTCGCTTCAGTCCCTCCAGCATGGTCCCCCAATTCTTCTCTGAGTGGGACCGCGCCTCCTCAGTCGGATTGTTGTCCTGCGTGAGTGAAACCTGGGTCTGGTGACCCTCGCCCGAAAGCTGGATGGTCACGGTATGGTAGTTCTCGGGCCGGTCGGGCTGACCGGACATGGGACTGAAGTGGGTGTACTGCAGGGCACGGCCGGGGGCGAGTTGGCGGATGACCCCCTTGTCCTCGTACTTGCGTCCCTGCCACTCGCCCTTCCAGACGATGGGGCTGCCTTCCTTCCAGTCCGAGATCACCGTGGTGCCAAACATGTATTGCTTGATAGTAGAGGGCGTGACCAGGGCATCCCACACTTTTTGCGTCGGCGCCGCGATGGTGATGGAGGAGCGGGCAATCAGATCAGTAGTCTTTCCAGGCATAGGAGTTCTATCTCCGTCGGTCGTTACCGAATGACGATCGCTGGGGGGAACCCGCGCTCTCCACCTTGTGATTCACGCTCCACGATCGCCGCGTCCACTCGAATCGCGAGTGCTCGCATCCGTTCCCGGAACTGCGGAGCGCAGTCTGCCTCAACCAGCGAGAAGCGCCAGCCTCGCTCCACGTACACGTGCACCAGCTCGGCGACCGCCGTATCCAGCTCCAGATCGCCTTCCAGATAGACCTGGATGATGTGGGAAAGTCGATCGCGCTTTGCCATGGCTCGTTCTCCTCGAGCTCTTACCGGGTCAGCTCCCGTTTGAAGTAAAAGTGAGTCCGCGGTCCTTCGCTCGCTACCCCGGACAGCTCCCAGCCCTCGGCGCCCAACGCGTTGAGGTCGCTTTCAGTAGGCAACCCTTCCGTCACTGTATCGCGAAC
>DASRIN010000676.1:0-2832 GCA_035649975.1 Gemmatimonadales bacterium | reverse complement strand
ACGGGACGTCACCGACCAGCGCCTTGCAGCCGAGGAACACGCCAGGGCCTTATCGCTCCATCAGGCCACGCTCAAATCCATGACCGATGGGCTGCTGGTGGTAGATCCCGCCGGCGGAGTCCTGAGCTTCAACCAGCGCTTCCTCGAGATGTGGCGGATCCCACCGCAGGCGGCCGCCTCGGGACGCGATGCCGACTTGTTGAACGCGGTGCTGCACCAGCTGGAGGATCCGTCGGGTTTCATGCAACGGGTGACGGAGCTATATGCCGATCCCGAGGCGTCATCCTCCGAGGAAATCCGGCTGGCGGATGGCCGAGTGTTCGATCGCCGGTCCGAGCCGCAGCGGCTCGCCGGCCGCAGCGTGGGCCGGGTGTGGAGCTTTCGGGATGTCACCGAGTCGCGCCAGGCTGCGGAGGCTCTCCGGGAGAGCCAGTCTCTGCTCGAGCTGTTCTTCTCCCAGTCGCTCGACGGGTTCTTCTTCATGATGCTGGACCAGCCGATCGCCTGGAACGAGACCACCGACAAGGAGGCCGCACTCGATTACATCCTCACCCACGAGCGGATCACCAAGGTCAACGCCGCCGTGCTGGCGCAGTTCTCCGCCCGGGAGGATCAGCTGATCGGGCGTACGCCGGCGGAGCTGTTGGCCCACGACATCCCGGGTGCCCGCGTCCGCTGGCGGGAATTCCTGGACGCGGGACATCTGCATCGGGAGACCGACGAGCGGACCCTGGATGGCCGCCCCATGATCATCGAGGGAGACTACATCTGCCTGTACGACCGCGAAGGTCGCTTCATCGGCCACTTCGGGATCCAGCGGGACGTGACCCAGCGCCGCCAGGAGGAGAACGAGATCCTGCGCTCCCGCCAGGAGCTGCGCGACTTGACGGCCCGGCTTCAACTGGTGCGGGAAGAGGAGCGCACCGATATCGCCCGCGAGGTCCACGACGAGCTGGGCCAGGCGCTCACCGGCCTCAAGATCGACCTCGCGTGGCTCAAGCCTCGGGTGGCTGATCGGCCGGTGCTGGCAGAGCGGGTGCAGTCGATCATCGTCCGGATTGACGATGCCATGGACACCGTTCGCCGGATCGCCACCGATCTTCGGCCCAGCGTGCTGGACGACCTCGGGCTGGTGGCCGCGGTGGAATGGCAGGCCCAGGAGTTCGAGCGGCGTACCGGCATCACCGCACAGTTGGATGTGCAGGCCACCTATCCCGAGCTGGACGGCGTCTGCGCGACGACGGCATTCCGCATTCTCCAGGAGACACTTACCAACGTTGCCCGGCATGCCCACGCTACCCGCGTGAAGATCGCGCTGCAAGTCAGCGCAGAGGAGCTGACGCTCGAGGTCAGGGACAATGGACGGGGGATCAGCAAGAGCGACCTGCTATCGTCCACGTCGCTGGGTTTGATCGGCAGCCGGGAGCGAGCGATCGCCTGCGGGGGGAAGCTGGTCATCCGAGGTATCCGGGACCACGGGACGATTGCGTTGCTGCGGATCCCGCTACGTCCGGGGCGTGGAGGAACATCATGATCCGGCTCTTTATCGCCGATGACCACCCGATAGTGCGCGAAGGTCTCCGCCGAATCGTCCAGGATGCCCCGGGGCTCGAGGTGGTAGGCGAAGTCGCCAGTGGCCAGGAACTGCTCGAGCGACTTCCCCGGGTGCCGGCCGACATCGTGTTGCTGGACGTGGCCATGCCGGGTCTTCGGTTCCTCGAGGTGATCCAACGGCTTCGAGCGGAGCACCCCACGGTTGCCGTCCTGGTGCTCAGCGTTCATCCGGAAGATCAATACGCGGTGCGGGCGCTCCGCGCCGGCGCCTCCGGCTACCTCACCAAGGACCACTCGCCGGAGGAACTCACCGAGGCGATCCGCCGGGTCTACCGGGGAAACAAGTACGTGAGCCCCGGTTTGGCGGAGCGTCTCGCCGCGGACCTGGCCGTCGGCTCGCGCGACATCCGGCACGAGGGGCTCAGCAATCGTGAGTATGAGGTGCTCTGCCTCCTCGGCTCCGGCCAGACCGTCAAAGAAATCGCCCAGTCGTTGGCACTCAGCCCCAAGACGGTCAGCACCTACCGCACCCGGGTGTTGGAGAAGATGGGCGCGTCGAGCAACGCCGACCTGGTTCGCTACGCCGCGCTCCACGGGCTCATCCACTAGAGCCCGGCCGCTGTCAGTCGCCGACTGACAGCGCTTTCCCGAAATCTCCAGCACTGTTTGTCCCGCCCGCCGATCACGGCGGGCGGTCGCATTTCCTACCATTGGTCATGAATTCAGCCATCAATCCAGGACGTTCTCATACCCGATCGAGGAGGCTACCATGACGTCACGCGTTGCCGTTCCCCTCTTATGCCTGCTGGTCTGGATCGGCGTGCTCGCCTGTAGCGACGCAGTCAGTCCGACCGATGCGGTCAACGCCAGCTTCAGTGCCGGCGGGCGAATCGCGTTCGGCTTCAACGGAACGGCCAGTGGGTTTCCCACCGGTGCGGTCCGCCTGACCGGCGGCGGCTCCTACGACCCGGCGACCGCCACGAATGTCGTGCCCACTGACACAACCTCGGCCGTGTCGAGTGGCAGCTTCGACTGCACCGAGACGGTGGCCCAGGGGCCGCTGGCAGGATGCCAAAAAGGCGAGGGCGTTCGCTGGGACACCGCGCAGCTGCTCGCGTCCACCACCTTCAAGTGCACTGCCGACGATGCGCCCAAGGTCGCCACCACCGGCCCCGGCACGGCGGTCCTTCTGGCCGACTTCTACCGGGCCGGCGATGGGATCGACGAGTCGTTCACCGCTCCGATGATCGTATCGGAGAGCGATCTCGCGCCCTTGAT
>DASRIN010000675.1:0-3211 GCA_035649975.1 Gemmatimonadales bacterium | reverse complement strand
CCAAAGGCAATGCGCGTGGTGGTAAGGACCTGCGACAAAACCAGGCGGGATTTGTCGCATTCAGGCGGTAAACTCAACTATTTGCGTCATGAATCCAGATGACTTGAACTCCAGCCCGCTCTGATGCTGAATACCAATCTGCGTCGAGGAGTGGTACCCTATCTGCTCGCGGGAGCCGCCGTGCTGGTCATGGCCGCGGCTCGCTGGCTGGTCGCTCCAGTCCTGGGCGAGCAGCTTCCGTTCACGACATTTCTAATCGCAGTGCTGGTTGCCGCCTGGTTTGGCGGGCTGGGACCGGCGGTCTTCGCGACGGCACTGGGTGCCGTGCTGGGCATGTTCCTGTTCATCCCTCCGATCTACTCGCTGGAACTGACCGGCAGAATGGAAGCTATCCGGGTACTGCTGTTCAGCATCACCGGGGTGATCGCCGCGTTCTTAGGGGAGTCTCATCTCCGAGCCCAGGCTCGGGCGGAAGCCGCTGCAGCCCGCTTTCGCGCGATGGCGGAATCGTCACCGCTGGGCATCTACATCACCGACCCCTCGGGGGACTGCCTCTACACCAACCCGGCCTACCAGCAGATCTCTGGTCTCCCGCCGAAGCAAGCGTTGGGGTCGGGGTGGAGCCAGGCCATCCATCCGGATGACCGGGAACGGGTATTCCAGGAGTGGTACGGGGCCGCCCAGCGGAGGAAGCCCTTCCAGAGTGAGCACCGCTTTGCTCACACCGACGGGACGGTGGTCTGGACTCGAGTGAACGCCGCCGAGATTTCCGATGGGAACAACTTGGTCGGCTACGTCGGGCTGGTAGAGAACATCACCGAACACGCAGCCGCCCAGGAAGCGCTGCGTCAGAGCGAGGAGCGATACCGAGCCTTTATCGAGCAGACCACCGAGGGGGTGTGGCGCTTCGAGCTGGAGCAGCCGGTTTCGGTGGATCTGCCGGCTGACGAACAGATCGACCGGTTTTACGCCTACGCCTATCTGGCCGAGTGCAACGATGCGGTGGCGCGGATGTATGGATTTGCCAATGCCGGCGAGCTGATCGGCGCTCGGCTGAGCGACATGATGCCACGCAGCGATCCGCAGAACCTGGCGTACCTGCGCGCGTTCGTGCAGAGCGGCTACCGCTTGACCGATGCCGAGTCGCACGAAATCGACCGGGAAGGCCGCGGCCGCTACTTCCTGAATAACCTCATCGGGGTGGTCTCCAAAGGTCAGCTGCTCCGCGCCTGGGGTTCCCAGCGCGACGTGACCGCGAGCCGGAAGGCCGAGGCGGCCATTCAGGCCAGTGAAGCCCGCTTCCGCAGCGTATTCGATTCGGGAATGATCGGGATTGGCTTCTGGAATGGGGAACGGATGACGGCAGCCAACGATACCCTGCTAGGAATGCTGGGCTATACCCGACACGAGCTCGATGCCGGTCTGTTGGGCCGCGGCCGACTGAATCCTCCCGGTTACGAGGCAGTCGATCGTCGAGCCGCCGAGGAGACCCGGATCCGCGGCTCATGCACGCCCTATGAGAAGGAGTTTCTGCGAAAGGACGGGACCAAGATTCCGGTGCTGGTCGGCGGGGCTCGTCTGGGACCCGATCTGACGGACGCGGCGTTCTTTGTTCTCGATATCACTGAGCGGCGCCGGGCCGAGGACCGGCTGCGCCAGGCGGAACGGATCGAAGTAGTAGGACAGCTGGCCGGCGGAATGGCACACGAGGCCAATAATCAGATGTCGGTCGTGCTCGGGGCCGCCAGCTTCATCCTGGCACGCCCGGATCTCTCCCCAGCGGTCCGCCAGGATGTGGGTTACATCAGAGACGCCGCCGAGCGTACCGCCTCCATCACCCGCCAGCTGCTGGCGTTCAGTCGCCGGCAAATTCTCCAGCCCAGAGTCCTGGATCTCAACGCGGCGCTGCAGCACCTGGAGTCGATCCTCCGCCGCACCTTGACGGAGGAGCAGACCCTGTCGCTTCGGCTGGCAGCGGACCTGGCTCCTATCCGCGCGGACCCGGCGCAGCTGGATCAGGTGGTGCTGAATCTGGCGATCAACGCCCGCGATGCCATGCCGAATGGCGGTACCCTGACACTGGAGACCCGCTCCGAAGTTCTGACGGATCAGTACATCGCACTGCGACCGGGGGTCGGCATCGCCCCCGGTCGGTATACCGCACTGCTGGTCAGTGATACGGGCCAGGGAATGGATTCGGAGACCATGAAGCACCTGTTCGAGCCCTTCTTCACGACCAAGCCGGTCGGCAAGGGCAGCGGGTTGGGACTCGCGATGGTCTATGGGATTGTGAAGCAGAGTGGCGGCTACATCTGGGCCTACAGCGAGCCCGGTATGGGCAGCACGCTGAAGCTCTACTTTCCCGCTGCCGACACCCCGGTCACCGACACCGCCACGCCGGTCTTGGAACCGGCGGCTGACAAAGCCGGCGGAACGGTTCTGGTGGTTGAGGACGATCCGCTGGTGCGCGGGATGGCCCGTCGTGCGCTGGTCGAAGCCGGGTTCCAGGTGCGTGAGGCCGCCAATGGGCAGGAGGCGCTCAAGCTGGCGGCTCGAGAGCCCCGGCTCGATGCCGTGCTGACCGATCTCGCCATGCCGGTGATCGGCGGCCGGGAGCTGGCCCGTCGGCTCCAGACAGACCAACCCGGCCTGCCCGTCATCTTCATGTCGGGGTACACCGACGATGAAGTGGTTCGGCGCGGCTTACTGGAACGGGGGGTACCATTCTTGGAGAAGCCGTTCTCGCCCGAGCTGCTCGCCAGGACACTGCGAGAGGTAGTCGAAGGCGCACCGCGCCAGGCGTAGAAACGCAAAAAACTGTGAGCAATCTCACTCCCCCGGCTCGCGAACGATTACATATATTTCCTCGCCCTGTTCGGGCCGGGGATGAGACCCACAGAATCGGTGTGTCATCGGAACCTGCGTCATCCCCGAACTCAGGCCGTCGCTCCCCGCGGCGGCCCTCCTCAAGGAGTCGATGCATGGCGAATCGAGAAGGGGGCAGACCTGGCGGCGGTGGCGGACAAGGTGGAGGAGGCGGGCAGAAGGGCGGCGGTGGGGGTGGCGGCGGTCGCCCAGGCGGGCCGGGAGGCGGTGGCCAGGGCGGCGGCGGTGGCGGTGGCGGTCGTCCCGGTGGACCAGGCGGCGGTCAGGGTGGCGGCGGAGGCGGTCGTCCGGGTGGGCCGGGCGGCGGCGGTGGCCCAGGTGGTGG
>DASRIN010000674.1:0-4686 GCA_035649975.1 Gemmatimonadales bacterium | reverse complement strand
GTGCACCTCAGCCAGGGGCGCGAAGGTCAGGCCCTGAGGGTTCTCGGCGTAACGGCGCTCCAGTTTTTCGATTTCGGTCGTTGCCATTAGACCCCGAGTACGCGGTCAGGAACACTGCTGGGGAACCAGGCATCTGGTGCTGCGGGAAGTACGTGAGAGTAGTGGGCGGCATCCGGCGTGTCAACTGCTAAGCGGAATGGCGCCTTGAGGTTCGGCCGCAGCCCCCTTAACCTTCCCGCTCGACGCACATCTTCGGCTGGAGCCTCGAATCACCTATGATGCAATCTTTTCGAAACGCCGCCAAACCCCTGATGGTGGTCGTCGCGATCACTTTCTTCGCCTGGCTGGTCTTGGACCTGAGCGGTATTACCGGCGGAACCGGGCTGTTGACCCAAACCTCGGTGGGCAAGATCAACGGCCGCAGCATCGACGCTCGGACCTATCAAACCATCGTGCAGCAGTCGATCGATGCCCGCCAGCGTCAGAGCCCGGGAGCGATGGGGCTGGATGATTATCAGCAGGTCCGGGACGAAGTCTGGGATCAGATCGTCCAAAGCAACGTTCTGAACACCGAGTACCGCCGCCGGGGAATCAGCGTCAGTGACGACGAAGTGGTGCAGGCCATTCGCACCTCCCCGCTTGCCGAGTTTCAGAACGTCCCCGAGTTCCAGACCGATAGCCAGTTCGATCTGGGCAAGTACCAGCGGTGGCTCACCTCGAGTGTCGCCCAGCAGTATCTGCCCAGCCTCGAGGCCCAGTACCGGGACGAGCTGCAGCGTGCCAAGCTCCTGCGGGTAGTCACCTCCGATATCTACCTGTCCGACGCGGCGCTCTGGGAGGAGTACCGGGACGAGCACGAGATGGTCAAGATCGGCCTGACCGCTGTGGTGCCGCGCAACGCAGTCCCCGACTCCTCGATCCAGGTCTCCCAGGCCGAAGCCATGGCGTATTACAAAGCACATAGCAAGGAGTTCGAGCGTCCCAAGACGGCGTACTTGAGCTACGTGGCCCTTCCCCGAGCCGCGATGGCAGCCGATACGGTCGCCGTTCGGGCCAGGGCCGACTCGGCCCGCCAGGAGATCCTGGCCGGCGCTCCCTTTGCCGACGTAGCCCGGCGTGAGTCCTCCGACAGCGCGAGCGCGGCCAAGGGCGGTGACCTGGGTGAGTGGACCAAGGGCACCATGGATCCCGCCTTCGATTCTGCCGCTTTCTCACTCCCACTTCGGACCGTTTCCCGGCCGGTGCTCTCTCAGTTCGGCTTTCATCTGATCGAGATCACCAGTCGCAAGGGGAAGAAGGCCAAAGGCCGCCACATTCTGTTCCCCATAGAGGTCACCGGCGCCCACCGTGACCAGTTGGATGCCCAGGCCGATAGTCTGGAGCACCTCGGCGCCGAGCGAACCGATCCCGCAGCCCTAGACACGGTGGCCCGGGCGCTCAAGATAAGGATCGGCAAGACCGCCCCGGTGCAGCAGGGTACCAAGGTTCAGGTGGGGCAACTGGTAGTTCCCGATGCCGGTGTCTGGGCCTTCCAGGCCAAACCGGGGGCCACCAGCCCGGTTATCGAGACCTCGTATGCCTACTACATCTTCCGACTGGATAGCTTGCAGCCGGCCGGGGTCCCGCTCTTCGATCAGATCCGCTCCTCGATATTCAGTGCCGCCCGAGAAGAAAAGAAGTGGAAGACCGCACGTGATCTGGCAGCCGCGTACGTGAAGCGACTGGAAGCCGGCGCCTCGATGGCCGATGCCGCCGGGGCCATGAAACTGCCGCACCGGGAGTTCGGGCCCTTCAGCCGGATCAATCCCCCGCTCACCAATCCAGTGGTAGTTGGGACTGCATTCGGCCTGAAAAAAGGAGAGCGCAGCGGAATCCTGGACACCAAGGAAGGCATCTACGTAATCGAGTCGCTGGATCGGGTGAAGGCCGACTCTGCCGCCTTCGTCAAGGAATTGGACCAGTACCGCGCCCGCGCCATCAACCGGGCCAAGCAGGAGCGAGTGAGGAACTATCTGACCGCCCTGCGGAAGTCGGCAAAGATTGTAGACAACCGGGACAAGGTGCTGCAGACCCAAGCACCGCAGCCACCAGGTGCGTAGGACGGTAAGCTGGTAGGGACGGGAAGCCGCCCGAAACGAATAGGGCGAGAGGATCAGAGATCTTCTCGCCCTTGGTTTGGCCTAATGCTCCTACCCCATACCACCTTACCCTGCTACCGTCCTACCCGCCTACCACCCTACCCGCTTACTGCGACAACCGCTTGGGCTCGCCCGAGCTGGGTGCCGGCTGCTGGGTACTGTCGGTGGCGCGAGGTGGGAGGTTGTTCCGTTGTTCATCGGGGCCCATGATGGCGTCCTGGGTGTCCGAGATGCTGCGCTTGAACTCGCGAATTCCCTTTCCGATGGAGGAGCCCACCTCTGGCAGACGCTTGGCGCCGAACAGCAAAAGAACCACCAGCAGAATGAGCAGGATCTCCCACATGCCGAGGTTGCCCACAAGTCCTCCTAGAAAAGCGAACGCGCGATCAAGTACGCCACCAGGACCCCCACCAGACTGAGGACCGACACGTGTAATCCGATCGGACCCAAGGTGAAGTCTAGCACCAAGAGATCCATCGAGACAGGGCCGAAAGTGGGGGTCCAGGTACTGGTCAGGAAGGTCCGGGCAGCGCTGTCGGGCAGGGTCTGGCGAAACAGCGAAGTCAGGGCGCCACCAACGATAAACCCGACAATCAACACCCCGATGTAGAACCGTGGGCGGTGCGGGCCGCTTGGCATCAGCTTCTGCGATCTATGACGTAGGTAATGCTTGCCCTCAGGGCGTCACGAGCCGCCGAGGGTTGCAGGACATCGAGCTCGGCATCGGCCTGTTGAGCCAGGCGGAAGGTCCGTTCCCGGGCATACTCCAGGCCTCCCGCCTGGCTGACCGCCAGGATCACTTCGGCAATCTGGCTGTCGCTGGGCTCAGTGGAGCGCAGCAAACGGGAGACAGCGCGCCGTTCCTTGTCGCCCATGCGGGGCAGCGCTGCGATCAACGGAAGAGTGACCTTGTGCTCCCGTAGATCAGAGCCGAACGGCTTGCCGGTCACGGACGCATCCCCGGTGTAGTCCAGCAGATCGTCCACGATCTGGAAGGCCATGCCCAGCGCTTCGCCGAACCGCCGGAGCGCCTCCCGTTCCTCGGGGCCCGCCCTCAGGGCACCGATCTCACAGGCCCCCGCCACGAGCGACGCCGTCTTCGCTCGGATCAACAGATCGTACTGCTCCTCGGAAAATTCCAGGGGATCGTGGGCCAACAGCTGCCGCATCTCGCCGACCGTCATTTCGTTGGTCACCCGGCTCAGCACCCGGAGCGGCTCGAGATCGTTCAGCCGGACCAGCTCGATGACGGCGCGGGAATAGAGATAGTCTCCCATGATGACGGAGACCTGGTGGCTGAAGAGCGAGTTGATGGTAGGCATACCCCGGCGCAGCACCGAATGGTCCACCGAGTCGTCGTGAACCAGGGTAGCCAGATGAATCAGCTCGATGACGGCTCCGAGGATGGTTGCGCGGAGGGCGTGGCTGCCCGTCGCCTCGTCCGCCAGAAGCAGCAAGGTAGGGCGGAACATCTTGCCTTGCATTTGGAAGAGGTGGGCGTTGACCTCGGAGATCAGGCCGAAGTCGGCCTGGACGATCCGGCGCAGCTCCTGCTGCACCTGGTCGAGCCGGGGCCGGAGTGGATGCTGCAGCTCGGCAAGCGAGATCGGTGCAGTTTGGAAGCTCACTATTTCCGTCCTGCAGTGAGACGATGAATCCGCTGGCTGAGATCCATGAAGCGAATGTCCACCGCGACCGCGCGTTCGTAGCTCGCCATGGCATCGGCCTTCTTACCCTGAGCCTCGCTGGCCCGGCCCAGCCAATACAGCAACCCGATCTTCGCCTCATCAGAGCCGTCCAGTGCATCCACCGCCCGCCGCAGCACCGACTCACACACGGCATACTGCCCCTTTTCGAAGAACGCCATCCCCAACGCCTCCGAGGTGCGCAGCCGTCCCTCCGATGCCCGAAGTGCCTTCTGAAACTCGGCGATGGCCTCGTCCAGCAGTCCCATCTCCTTGAACGCCACGCCGAGATCGTAGTGTGACTGATAGTCGTCCGATTCGAGGTTCTCGTCGATGCCCCGCTTGAACTGTTCCAGGATTTCGTGGAACTCGCGCTGCTCATCCTGGTCCTTTGGATCGGCTCGCTTGATCCGCATCCGCGTGTCTCGGCCACCCGCATCCTCGCGCAGCATCGATCCCAGATCGATGAAGCCTTCTTCCGACGCCGCCGCGGCGCGCCCGGACTTGGGCTGGGGCTCATTGCTCCTGGCCGGCTCGGGCGCCGGCTTGGGCGGCGGGGCCTTGGGTTCTGCGGAAGCCGATGGCATCGGCCGGGCCGTAGTTTCGACCTTGCCGGCCGACTTCAGGCTGGGAGGCTCAGCTCGTTTGCTGGGCGGCGCCGGGGGCGCAGCCGGTCCCGCACCTACCCGCGCAAGAGCCGCGGCGGCCCGCTGATTACCGGGATCGTGTTCGATGACGCGATTGTACACTGCGGCAGCTTTGTCGAGAGCGCCCGATTTCGCCAGCGCATCACCCAGGCCCATATACGCCTCGAGTAGAGGCACCCGGTCACCGGTGCGATACGCCAGCTCCACCCGTTTCTG
>DASRIN010000673.1:0-4416 GCA_035649975.1 Gemmatimonadales bacterium | reverse complement strand
AGTCGGAGCTGCAGGAGACGGTAGACCAGATCGGGCAGAGTGGAGGCACGGCCCACGCCATCGTGGCGGATGTGTCCAGCCCGCATGACACGGAGCGGCTCGCTGCCGCGGCGGTGGAGCGATTTGGCGCCCTGGACACCTGGGTCAATAATGCGGGCGTCTCATTTTACGGGCGATTGACCGAGGTTGCCATTGAAGACATGCGCCAGGTCTTCGAGGTGAATTTCTGGGGAACGGTTTACGGGAGTCGCGCCGCCGTTTCCCATTTGCGCAGCGGTGGTGGCGCGCTGATCAACATGGGAAGCATCGTCTCGGATCGGGCCATTCCGCTTCAAGGGACCTATTCCGCGTCCAAGCATGCGGTGAAGGGTTTCACCGATGCGCTTCGGATGGAACTGGAGGAGGAGGGAGCCCCGGTTTCCGTCACACTGATCAAGCCATCCGCCATCGACACCCCATACTTTCAGCACGCCAAGAACTACATGGAGGTCGAGCCCAAGCCGCCGGCGCCGGTGTATGCACCGGAGGTGGTGGCCAACGCCATTCTCAGAGCTGCGGAGCATCGGGTTAGAGACATCACCATCGGCGGAGGCGGTCGCTTGCTGACTGCCTTGGGTACGGCGCTGCCTCGCGTGACCGACTTCTACATGGAGCGGACGATGTTCAGGGGTCAGCGTTCGGACACTCCGGCAGCGGCTCGCTCCGGCAACCTCTTCCGGCCCAGCGGACAGGAGAACCTGGAGCGCGGAGGTTATGAGGGGCACGTGATGAGGTCCAGCCTATACACGCGAGCAGCGCTCTCCCCGGGGAAGGCGCTGCTCGCGGCTGGATTGGGACTCGCGGTCTTTGCCGGTATTCGATCCCTGGTCGGCTCGGACGACTAGAGTCTACTGGATCCTGATGAACTTGCCGGCTGACGGCACTCCGTTCCGGTTGAGGATGAACAACATGTAGTAACCGGGCGGCGCTTTCCTGGGGCTGTCGGGCGCCGTGATTTGAAGAGTCCCCTCACCTGCGCTGAAGCTCAGCTGATTGGCCAGTTGACCGTCGTCGAACGCATGGGTGACGGTCCCCAGGCGGATCACCCGTACCTGGGTGATCTGGGCGGCGTTCGGTGTGGCCACGGAGAAGGGCACTCCGTAACCCACTACCTCCGGGGCCTGCGAGATGGACGGCCGGGCCCCCATGAACATATAGGGTGGCGAAAAGATCTCATGGTTTCTCTCCGGCGGAACCGGAACCGTTCCAGCCATCGCGTCACCGCTGGAGCCGTGGAGCACTCTCCCATCCGGAAGCAGCAACGAAACCGAGTGATACACCCGCATGATGCTGTTGGCTGCCAGCGGGCTCCACCGGCCGGTGCTCGGATTCCAGAGCTCCGCCTGTTTGGTGGCGAGTCCCGGATCGATGTTCACGAATCCAGCACCCCGGGTACCTCCCGTCGCTAGAACCTGACCATCCGGGAGGATCGTCGCGTTCATATGACGGCGGGGATTGGCCATCGAGCCCGTGCTCGTCCAGCTGGGACTGGTTGCGTTCAGATCGATGATCTCGGCCGTGGCGGTGGGTTGCGTGGCCTTGGGATCGGGAGTTGGCCACCCGGTGTGCCCTCCGCCTCCCACCACCAGAATCTTTCCGGCCTCATACTCAACCGCCGAGCCGTAATCTCGATTGAAGCGGTAGATGTGGGGCGGTCCGGAGATCCATCGGCCCCGGCCGGTGGGGCCTGTTCCATCGACGTCGAACCAGCGGGAGTCGATCCGCTCGCTGGCGTAGAAAACGAGTCCGTTCTTGGGATCGACGAAGTTGCGTGGGTAATAGGGGATCTCCAGGGTGCCGGCCCCCGGCAGCTCGACCCAACGATTCCCTTCCCAGATCTCGGGCGTCGTTACTACCAAGTTGTTCTGGTCCCGCCCGGCCATGGTCAGCATTCGCCCATCGGGAAGCACGGTGAGCGTCGGGTACCAGCGCCCGTGGGCCATGTCCGGGCCCTTCTGCACCGCACCTTCGGGACTGAAGAAATACGTAGTGGGAATGCCGCGGTCGTCCTTGAGATGCCCACCCGAGACCATCAGTGTCCCGTCGGGCATGAGCGTGTGACCAGCGCAAAAGAGCATCGTGTCCACGCTGATCATCCGAGCGGTGCTCGGAGGCCCTGCTGCGGGGTCCCAGATGCGAGGCATGCCCATGGTGTCAGGCGGTACGTCGGTCTTGCCCCAGGCGAAAATCTTTCCGCTGGGAAGCAGGTTCATGTGCAACGGGACAATGTCCCAGTTCTCCAGCGAACTAGTCCCATCGGGATCGTTCCAAGACCCGGTGGTCGCCTCGGCCGGCAACGCCGATACCTCGACCGTCGAGGTGACCGTGACGGCGCCCGCAGTGAACACCAGGGAATGGCTTCCGCTCCCCCGAATGCCTAGGTCGGCAAACGCGGCGACGCCCGAGCTGTTGGTGGTGGCGGTGGTGGCGCCCTCAAGGGTTCCGTTGCCGCTCGCGAGGGACGCGACAACCTGAACCCCAGAGAGCGGAATACCGCTGCCGTCCCTCACCTCCAAGACCGGCTGGGCTGCCGGGTCGAATACCTCGGCGCTCAAGGCTGCAACTGGCGGATTATTCGTAATGGCGATGCTGGCAGGTTCCCCGGCTTCAACCGCCGTGGAGACGAACGTGACCGGCGATCCGTTCAAGCCGGCCGAGGTGGCCGTCGTTGTCTGCTGTCCCAGCTGGGTTCCCAGCACCCGCTGGACTGAAGCGCGGCCATCGGAGCCGGTCGTCGAGCTGGCGGCCGACACGCTTCCGCCCCCTTGTGCCGCCCACTGCACCGGGACCCCTGGCACCGCATTGCCGGAAGCATCAGTGACCCGCACCACCAGCGGATTGGGAAGCGGCTGTCCGACCACTCCATTCTGCTGATTCCCCTCGGCCATTTCGATATCGGTGGGGTTGGTCGGCTGGACGTCGTCACCGCAGCGAAGTGTGGCGGCGGCGAGCAGGCCGGCAACCATCCAGATTCGGATACCGCGTAAACGACTTAGCATCACCATGCAGATCTCAGGTCCCGAGTCTTAGTTATAGCACTGCTTTCCAGGCGCGGTGCATGCAGATACCGGGCCGGGGAACTGCTGCCAGGTTCCCCATTAACTAATGCTCCAGCAACATCTTATGAACATGGTCCAGACCGCCGTTGCGGCTGCGCCACGAAATACCAAACCCGGTCCATCAGGCCACGTCACCTGCCGGCGCGCAAGTTACCCCCGGCCGGGCCGAAGACAAACGGCCTCCACGACCTTGCGGAGCCGAAATATAGGGCGACCACTACTGAAGGGAGCGTGAAGTCGGGATGAAACGTAGGACAGCTGAGTCAGCCGGCGGGATGCGGCGGAGCAATGGGAGAGCGGGCGACCGGACTCGAACCGGCGACGTCCAGCTTGGGAAGCTGGCATTCTACCACTGAATTACGCCCGCAGGTGCGCAGTAATGTGAGGAGGCAGGTTGAAGGGGTCAAGGAGTGTAGAACTACCTAGCCTCCGACGCCTCGAGAAAGCTGCGCAGATCCGGCTCGCTGATGGCAGGCTCGCCCGGTGAGACGTTGTCCAACCGGCCCTCGCGCATCCAGCGCTCCAAGTCCCCTACCAGATCGAATAAGTGATCGAACGAGTCGACGATGAACAGCAGCGGTTGGTAATGGTCGATCTCGAAATACTGGTTGATCACCCATTCCAGCTGGATGGGATAGCGCTGGACTTCCGGTGAATCGATACTGTGGGCGATCTCACCATATGAGCTGAGCAGGCCACTGCCGTAGACCCTGAGTCCGCCCTCACCCCGCATCAGCCCGAATTCGATCGTGAACCAGAAGAACCGGGCCATCGCCTTGAAGATGCTGGTGACCCGCCGGATCTTCTCCTTTTCATCCCGGATGCCAGCCACGATCTCGGCCGCTGTATGGGCGCAGTCGCCGAACCGGACTAAGGTATCGGCAAAGGCACGGTCGGTGTGCATCGGAACGTGACCGGCAATGTCGTGGAAAATGTCCGGCTCGGGCAGATAATCGAGCGTCGCCCCGTCTCGAATGGTGATGGTGGTTGGAAACTCGCGATTACGCAGGCTATTGAAGAAAAGGAAGGATGGGATGTAGCCGCTCACCGCTTTGGCCTTGAAGCCAGTGAGCGGACTGAGAAATCGATTGACGTCCTCCAGCTTCGGAACCCGGTTCGGATCCAGGCACAGGCTGTCGATGCCCTGCAGGAACCGGGAGTTGGCATACCGGCGCCAGCGGTTCTCCATTCGGGAGAACAGCCTGCGCCAGGCGTCATGGTTCGCCACCGAATAGAGCTCGTACGGCTGGTGGATGTACAGGCGGCCTTCCTGCTGGGCCTGCTCGATGAAGGGAGCCTTCGTCGTGGTCAGCCCGAT
>DASRIN010000672.1:0-8379 GCA_035649975.1 Gemmatimonadales bacterium | reverse complement strand
GATGAGACCGCGAAAACTTTTTACCGGTGGAACGCCTTGGCTGACTGACCGGTCCGCGGGGAGGATCCAGCAATGATCGAGCGAAGCATCAAGCGCCTGAGCATGCGGGCGTTGGTGGTGGACGATGAGCTCAGGAGTCCCACGGCGGAAGGCCGGGCCGCACGGGCACTGGAGCAGGAGCTGCAGAACCGCGCGGTCGAGGTGGTCGAGGCAGCGTCGGCGGAGGACGGCACGTCGGTGGTGGTCTCCGACTCCGCCCTCCATGCGGTGCTGGTGGACTGGACTCTGGGCGACCATAACGGGCGCAAACAGCCTCACAATGGCCACACCGGCGCCATAGACCTGCTCAAGCTGGTCCGGTCCCGAAACGACAAGATCCCCATCTTTCTGATGGCGGAGCGGGGCGACATCTCCTCGATTCCCACCGACGTACTGCAGATGGTGGATGAGTACATCTGGACCCTGGAAGACACCGCGGCCTTTGTGGGTGGGCGGGTCGTGGCCGCCATCCGGCGCTACATGGACGTGATGCTCCCCCCCCTGGCCGCAGGCGTCATGAAGTTCAGCCAGGAGTACGAGTATTCCTGGCACACCCCGGGCCACACCGGCGGTACCGCTTTTCTCAAGTCGCCAATAGGACGGATCTTCTTCGACTACTTCGGGGAGAACCTGCTCCGGTCCGATCTTTCCATCAGCGTTGGCGCTCTGGGGTCGCTGCTCGACCATACCGGTCCCATCGGCGAGCACGAGAAGTATGCCGCCCGGGTCTTCGGTGCCCACCGCACCTACTCGGTCACCAACGGCACCTCGATGTCGAACCGGGTCATCTTCATGGCGGCGGTGGCTCGGGACCAGATCGCACTCTGTGACCGGAACTGCCACAAGTCCATCGAGCACAGCCTGGTCATGACCGGCGCAATTCCGGCCTACCTGGTCCCCCTGCGGAACCGCTACGGTATCATCGGCCCTATCCCCCCCGAGCGGCTCGAGGCCGCCGCGCTGAAGGCCGCGATCAAGGCCAACCCGCTGGTGCCCAAGGGCGCCGACACCCGGCCGGTGCACTCGATTATCACCAACTCCACATACGATGGGCTCTGCTACAATGCCCGGCGGGTGCAGGAGCTGCTCGATCCCACGGTCGATCGGATTCACTTCGACGAGGCCTGGTATGCCTACGCCCGGTTCAACCCGATCTATCGCGACCGCCACGCCATGTACGGCGACCCGAAGGACCACACGGGACCGACGATTTTTGCTACGCACTCCACCCATAAGCTGCTGGCGGCGCTGTCCCAGGCCTCGCTGCTGCACATCCGGGACGGACGCAGCCCGATTCCCCATGCCCGATTCAACGAATCGTACATGATGCATGCGTCCACCTCACCCCTCTACACCATCATCGTTTCAAACGATGTGACCGCGGCGATGATGGACGGGCCGGGCGGTGTCGCCCTTACCGACGAGTCCATTGTGGAAGCGGTGGCGTTTCGTCAAGCCATGGGACGGGTCCACCGTGAGTTCGAGAAGCAAGGGAGCTGGTTCTTCAACACCTGGAACGCCGATCGGGTGAGCGAGGGAAAGAACGGTAGGAAGGTGGCGTTTGCGGATGCGTCGCCCGAATTCCTCGCTACGGAGCCCGACCCGTGGGTTCTGCATCCGGGCGATAGCTGGCACGGCTTCGGGGATCTGGAAGACGGCTACTGCATGCTGGATCCGATCAAGGTCTCGATCGTGACGCCGGGCGTAGCCGAGAAGGGCGGCCTCGACAAACGAGGCATTCCGGCCACACTGGTGACGGCGTATCTGCACCGGCGCGGAGTCGAGGTCGAGAAGACCACCGACTTCACCATCCTCTTTCTCTTCTCGATTGGCGTCACCAAGGGCAAGTGGGGCACCCTGCTGAATGCGCTACTCGATTTTAAGCACGACTATGACGCCAACGCGCCGCTGACGGACGTACTGCCGGATCTGGTGACCGGATCCCCCGACGTCTACCAGGGCCTCGGTCTGCATGATTTGGCCGATCGCATGTTCGCCACCCTCAAGGAAACCCGGCAGACCCACTGGCTGGCGGAAGCCTTCTCTACCCTGCCCCAGGCAGTGATGACGCCGAACGCGGCCTACCAGTACCTGGTTCGCGACGAAATCGAGCACGTGCCGCTCGAAAAGCTGGCTGACCGGGTGCTCGCCACCAGCGTGGTTCCGTATCCTCCAGGCATCCCTATGCTGATGCCCGGCGAGTCGACCGGAGCCGACGACGGCCCGTACCTGGGCTACCTCCGCGCCCTGGCGGGCTGGGACAGTCGGTTCCCGGGATTCGGCCACGATACCCACGGGGTGGAGAACCGTGACGGCGTCTACTACGTGCAGTGCCTGAAGAAAGGGACGGCAGCGAAACAGCCGGCTCGCCGAGGCTCCCGTTAAGGCGAGTTGGGTCGTCCCCCTCACGATATTCGGTTGGGTCATCACCGGCGGCGTGAGGGGCTGGGCCCAGGGAGTGGAAACATCCGACATGACCTCGATCGAGCCGACGCCTGAGTCGGTCGAAGGCGTGGGTCGGGAAGGCACCGGGGTCACGCCGCTCGTGGCCCCGCTGCCGTTTCGGAACTCGCAGATCGGTTGGGGCGCGGCTCTGATGGTGGGACTGATTCACCGGTTCGACCCTGATACCACGGTCAAGCCTTCGACCGGCGCAATTGTCGGCCTTGCGAGTGAGAACGGCAGCTGGGGTGTCATGGGGCTGGAGATGGCGCGGCTTGGCGGAGACACATGGCGCGCTCGCGGCGTAGCCGGTTACATGGACCTGCAGTACGACTTCTATGGAATCGGCATTGACGCGGGGGAAGCCGGTCAATCGGTTCCGCTGGAGCAGACGGTTTTCCTGGCCTCGGGTGCCTTGCTCCGTCGTGTCGTAGGCGGACTCTACCTGGGGGGCCAGATACTCTGGCTGACCACCACCGTCACACCCCAGGGTTCGGGGGGACCGAACCTGCCGGCGGTCCCCGACCAGGCGCGCACGGAGCTCCTGGCGGGAGGCCTTCAAGCGGAATTCGATACCAGAGACAGCGACTATTGGCCCCAGCGTGGGTCGTTGGCGCAGCTCAAGGGGAACTTCTTCACTACCACAACGGGGCAATCGGGCTCTTTCCAACGCTATCAGGCAGCCTGGTCGTGGTACCAAGGGCTACGGGGGCCGCAGCTGGTCCTGGCGACAAACCTGCTCGCCTGCGGAGCGCCGGGTGACGCCCCTTTCTACGGCTTGTGCTCGCTGGGATCGGGCCGGTTCTCCGTGCGTGGCTACACCCAGGGACGCTACCGGGACCACTACACCGCCGCGGTACAGGTGGAGCTGCGCGGCCACACCACAGGTCGCCTGGGCGCCGTTCTCTTCGGGGGCTTCGGGCAGGTAGCCCCGGAGGCATCCGAGGTCCTTAGTGCAGAGCTGCTCCCAGCGGGCGGCGCTGGTCTACGCTATCAGCTGGTGCGGAAGTACCCGATGCACCTGCGGCTGGATTACGCCTGGGGACGCGACGGTGGGGTGCTGTACTTCTCGGTGGGTGAGGCCATCTGATGAGCCATCCAGGGCGCAAGATGTCACTGGTCCAGGCGACGATGCTGGTGGCCGGCAACATGATCGGCACCGGTGTCTTCCTGCTTCCGGTGAACCTCGCTTCGGTGGGCAGCATTGCCGTTTTTGGTTGGCTGGTCGCCACTGCCGGAGCTGCTGCGCTGGGCCTGGTCTTCGCCAAGCTGGGGGAGCTGGACCCGCAGGAAGGCGGTCCCTACGCCTACGCCCGGGATTTTCTGGGCCCTTACGTGGGTTTCCAGACCAACTACGTCTACTGGTTCGGCAACTGGATCGGCAACATCGCGATCGCGGTGGCGGCCGTGGGCTACCTGGCGGAGCTCTTTCCCGGGATCGAGAAGCCTCCGGGCAGCGTCCTCGCCACGGCGGGAGTGATCTGGCTCCTCACCTTGATGAACATCCTGGGCCCGCGAGTCGTCGGCGCGCTTGAGACGTGGACCATGAGCCTGGCCCTGATCCCCATCCTGGCAGTCGCGTTCTTCGGCTGGTTGTGGTTTAGCCCCGAAATCTTTCGCTCCAGCTGGAAAGTCAGCGGCGGCTCCAATGTTCACGCCATTACTCGCGCGGCGTCGATCGCGCTCTGGGCCTACATGGGAATCGAAAGCGCGGCGGTGTCCGCCGGGGTGATCGAGAACCCAAGGCGCAACATTCCCCTGGCCACATTGATCGGGCTCGGGCTTGCAGCTGTGGTGTATGTGCTGAGCTCGACCGTGATCATGGGCATCATCCCCAATGCGGAGCTCCAGCGGTCGCACGCGCCCTTTGCCGAGGCGGCCCGGCTGGCGATTGGCCCAGCTGCGATGGTGATCGTGGCGCTCTGCGCCATCCTCAAGTCGGTGGGGTCCCTCGGCGGGTGGATGCTGCTGGTAGGCCAATCGGCCAAGGCCGCCGCCGATGACGGCATGTTCCCCCGAGTGTTCAGCCGGCTCAATAGACACGGGGTGCCGGGACCGGGCCTCGCGATCGTCGGCGTGCTCATGACGATCGTGCTCTTCGCCACGATGTCACCCACCATCGCCGGCCAGTTCAGCCGGATCATAGATCTAGCCGTGATCCTGGCGGTTATTCCCTACATCTACGCCTCGGTCGCCGTGGTCAAAGTGATCTACGATCACCAGCTGCCGGCTCGGACCTTCCAGACCTACAAGTGGATTGCCATCGGTGCGGTGGTCTACTGTCTCTGGACGGTTGTGGGAGGCAACCCACCGACCGTGGTGAACGCGATGGTGGCCCTCCTGGTCAGCGTACCGCTCTATCCGTTCTTCCTCCGTTCCATGGCTGAGGCGGCGGAGCGCAAGCGCGCCCGTGGTGAGCAGCCGGAACTCGCTTCGGCCCCAGCCAGATCACCTCAGTGAAGGGAGTGCCAAGTCATGCCTGATGTGGCCACCCTACGCAATCGAATCGATGCCGAATTCTCCGCCCTCGATGACAAGATCAAGCGGGCGCAGAGCGAGCAATTGCAGGAGTATCAGGAGCGCCAGGAGCGCCTAGCGGTGTTCGAAAGAGAGCTCGAAAGCTTGCCCGAGGTGTGGAAACCTCGCCTGGAAGCACTGACCGAGCGCTTCCGCGATCGGGTGAAGGCAACCCCGCACCTGACATCGTCCAGTCGGGAGGTGACTCTCGAGTTCCAGTCGGAGCTGGCGCGAATTCGCCTGCGACTCTCGGCCAGCACCGATCAGCAGGTTCGCAACCTGATCCTCAACTATGACCTGGAGATTCTTCCGGTCCTCATGCAGTTCGATTCGCACCAGCAGGCCGACTGGCCGCTGGAGGCCATCGATCGGCAGGCAGTTGGCGACTGGGTGGACGACCGGATTGTGGACTTCGTCAAGACCTATCTCTCCCTGCACGAGAACGAATACTACCTCCGAGAACATATGGTCGAGGACCCGATCGCGGGAGTGCGATTTCCCCGCTACGCGGCTGCCGCCAAGGTCGAATGGAGCGGCAAGACCTACTACTTTATCGGCGACCAAACCCGTCGCGAATTCGAAGCTAAGCAGGGCATCACGTCCGGATGAAACGTCTCCCGGTGCTTGACTGGATGGTGGGCTACCGGAGGACGTGGTTCCGGCTGGATATCGTCGCGGGCCTCACGGCGGCGGCCGTGGTCATTCCCAAGGCAATGGCGTATGCCAGTATCGCCGGACTGCCGGTCCAGGTGGGACTCTATACCGCGCTGGTTCCGATGGCGATCTACGCGGTCCTGGGGACGTCCCGGGTCCTGAGCGTGAGCACCACAACGACAATTGCAATTTTGACCGCGGCCGAACTGGGACAGGTAGCGCCGGATGGTGATCCCACCGTGCTGCTTCGAACCGCCGCGACGCTGGCCTTCCTGGTGGGCATTATCCTCATTGCCGCTTCTGTTCTCCGGCTGGGATTCGTCGCCAACTTCATTTCGGAGCCGGTCCTCATCGGGTTCAAAGCGGGCATTGGACTGGTCATCGTGGTCGACCAGCTTCCCAAGCTGCTCGGCGTCCATTTCCCCAAAGGCAATTTTCTCCACAACCTCACGTCCACACTGGCGGCTATTCCCGATGCCTCGCCGCCAACAGTGGCTGTCGGAGTCGGCACCATCCTGCTGTTGGTGGGAATCGAACGTCTGCTTCCCCGCGCGCCGGCCCCGCTGGTCGCGGTGGCGGCGGGGATAGCCGCCATGAGCTTCTTCGGGCTCCAGAGCTATGGAGTCGAAACGATCGGTCATGTTCCCCGCGGTCTCCCCTCCTTTGTCTCGCCCGACCTCTCTCTTCTGGCCGTCCTCTGGCCCGGGGCCTTGGGCATTGCATTGATGAGTTTCACCGAGACAATTGCCGCGGGACGCGCTTTCGCCGCCAGCGGGGACCCGCCCCTGCTGCCCAACCGGGAGCTTTTGGCGACCGGACTGGCCAACGCTGGTGGTGCTTTTTTCGGAGGCATGCCGGCCGGTGGTGGAACATCTCAGACCGCAGTGAACCGGATGGCGGGCGCCCGAACCCACCTGGCCAGCGTGGCAACGGCGGGCGCCACGCTGCTCACCATGTTGCTCCTGGCCGACCTGATGGGGTTGATGCCCCAGGCTACCCTCGCGGCGGTGGTCATCGTCTACTCGGTGGGCCTGATCGAGCTCGCCGGATTTCGCGGCATTCTCCAGATCCGTCGCATGGAGTTCATCTGGGCGCTGAGTGCACTTGCCGGGGTGGTGCTGTTGGGGACCTTGCAGGGCATCGTCGTGGCCATCGTGTTGTCGGTGCTGGCGCTGGCGCAGCAGGTAGCCAGTCCACCGGTGTATGTCTTGGGGCGCAAGCCTGGCACCAACGTTTTCCGGCCCCGCTCGGAGGAGCATCCCGAGGATGAGAGCTTCCCCGGACTGCTGCTGCTCCGGATAGAGGGCCGGATCTTCTTCCTCAACGCTGCCAAGATCGGAGACAAGATCCGGCCGCGAGTGGAGCAATTCAAGCCCGACGTTGTAGCCATCGATCTGAGTGGGGTGTTCGACCTCGAATACACCGCGCTCAGGGCCCTGATCGAGGCCGAACATCGGCTGCGCGAGCAAGGCGTGTCTGTGTGGCTGGTAGGGCTCACACCGGCGGTGCTGAGCGTCATCCAGCGGTCTTCGCTGGGAGCCACGCTCGGCCGGGAGCGGATGCATTTCAACCTGGAGGTTGCGGTGGCGAAATACTTGGGCTCAGCCGCGGAAGCGGAGCGGAGCGACGCAGAAAGCAACCGGCCACTCCGTACAGCGGCTCCAGCAGCCAAGGGGGTCTAACATGAAACCGTCGCGTTCAGCGGATACTCACACTCAGGCCGGCACCTCCAGCGAGAGTGTTCTTGACGAGCCCGGCACCGAGGAGGTACCGAAGCTCAAGGCCAAGGCGTACGACAAGGAGCTCGAGCGGCTGCACGTCGAACTGGTCAAGCTCCAGGAATGGATTAAGTACAAGGGCCTCAAGGTCTGTATCGTGTTCGAGGGCCGTGACGGAGCCGGCAAAGGGGGCACCATCAAGGCCATCACCGAGCGGGTGAGCCCGCGAGTGTTCCGGGTTGTGGCCTTGACGGCCCCGACCGAGCGTGAGAAAAGCCAGATGTACCTGCAGCGCTACCTGCCGCATCTGCCAGCGGCAGGCGAGGTCGTGATCTTCGATCGCAGCTGGTACAATCGTGCAGGTGTCGAGCGGGTGATGGGGTTCTGCAGCGAGGAGGAGGTTCAGACCTTCCTGCGGGCGGTGCCGCTGGTGGAGCGGGCCATTGTGGATTCAGGCGTCATCCTCATCAAGTACTGGCTCGAGGTGAGCCCCGAGGAACAGACTCGACGGCTGGAGTCACGGATCGACGACGGGCGGAAGATCTGGAAGCTCTCGCCCATGGACCTCGACTCCTATGGCCGCTGGTACGACTACTCCAGGGCCCGGGACGAGATGTTCGCCGCGAGCGATACGGCCTACGCGCCCTGGTTCGTGGCCAGGTCAGACGACAAGCGCCGAGCTCGGCTCAACATCATTGCCCACCTGCTCAGCAGAATTCGCTATAAGACCGCGCCGCGGGAGAAGGTAAAGCTTCCCAAGCGGCAGAAGGCCCACGGCTATAAGGAGCCGAACTACCCCTATAAGTACGTCGACGAGCGGTACTGACCGGTGCGGCCCAAGCTATCGCCCAACTGGCTGCTGGTGTTCGTTCCGGTCAGCGTCCTCCTGGAGCACGCCGAGGGTGTCTCCCCTGCCCTGGTGTTCTTTGCGGCCGCATTGGCCATTATTCCGGCTGCACGCCTCATCGTTCAGGGGACAGAGCACATCGCTGTGCGTACCGGCCCCGCG
>DASRIN010000671.1:0-2117 GCA_035649975.1 Gemmatimonadales bacterium | reverse complement strand
GCACCTCGTACTCGATGCTGCGGGCGACAACCAGCTTGGGCAGGTTGAAGCGGGTGAACCGCCGGATCACTGGCTCGTAGGCCTGCGCAAATGGCTCCGGCTCTTCGGCAAGATTGATGAAGAGGAAGCCTTCCCAGCTCTCGATGCCGACCCGGTGGAGCGGATAATCGGCCTTGGCAAAGCCCTCGATCTCTCCGGAGGATGGAGCGCCGATCAGCCTTCCGTCCAGGCTGTAGGTCCACGCATGATAGGGACATTGGATCGTTTCGGAAAACCGGCCCCGGTGCTCCTCGCAAAGGCGAGTGCCGCGATGGCGACAGACATTATAGAACGCCTGCAACGAGCCGGTTCGATCCCGGAGTACGATGATGCTTTCGGTCCCGATGGCCTGGAGAAAGTAGTCGCCCCGATTGGCGATCTGTTCTTCCCTCCCGACACAGAGCCAGCGTTGGGCAAATATCCGCTCGAACTCCAGGGAGAAGATCTCGGGCGCGACATAATAGCGCCGGGGCAGGGTGCGGGCGCCATGAATGGCAATTTGGGTGGGCTTCAGAAACTGAGTCACGGGTGTCTCGGGCAGCGGGATTCTGAATTATGGAGCCCACTCAGAGGGGAAGGAAGGCCGGGATGACGGAGATTACGCGGTTCCGGTGATGTAGATGGTGGACTGCTCGGCCACCGGGCCCTAGGATTGGCAGCGGTTTCCTGCCGTGGCTCTACTCACTGGTCCTGGAGGTAAGGTTATGCCGAACAGACGGATAGCGCCGGCCAAATGGGTAATGGCGCTCGCCCTGATCCTGCCGATGACCGGTTGTCTGGCTGCGGCGGCAGCCGGCGCTGGTGCCGGTATCTATCTCACCAGCCGGGGGGCGGAGTCGATAGTGGAAGGCTCGCCCGACCAGATCGCCGCCCGCGCTCGAGCGGTCATGAGCGAGGAGGGGATCGTGCCCGATGCCTCCAGCACCGAAAAGGGCGGCGACAGACGAGAGCTGAAGGGCAAGAAGGGTGATCTCGACGTTACCTTCGATATCGAACGGAAGGACGACAAGACCACCCGGGTCGAAGTTGCCGCCCGGAAGAACCTGGCCGAGTGGGATAAGGATTACGCCCAGAAGTTGTTGCAGCGGATCGTCGAAAAGGGCTGACCGCTAAGCTCCCACCACGATCCCCCGGCATTCGCCAAAGCCCAGCCGAACGGCGCCGGGCCGCTCGCAGAAGGCCCGCAAGGTGACCTCGTCTCCATCGGCGAGGAACTTGCGGGTCTCTCCGTTTGGAAGCTGGAGCGGTTCCGCCCCGCGCCAGGTCAGCTCGAGCAAGCAGCCCCGCGAGTCCTTGGCCGGCCCCGAGACGGTGCCGCTGGCAAGCAGGTCACCGGGACGCAGATTGCACCCGTTGCTCGTGTGATGAGCGAACATCTGGCCAAAGGTCCAGTACAGATCGGCCGTGCGGCCGCGGCTCAGGCGCAGCGGCGGTACTCTGGATTCGCGCATCCTAGCCGATGAGAGATACACCTCTACCACCACATCGATGCCACCGCGGGTTCGGTTAGCTTCACCGTCGAGATAGGGCAGCGGTGGTGGGTCATCGACCGGGCGCTCGAAGGCCGGGATCCGGAACGGCTCCAAAGCCTCCAGGGTGACGACCCAGGGAGATACTGAGGTGGCAAAGCTCTTCGCCAGAAACGGTCCCAGCGGCTGGTATTCCCAAGTCTGGATGTCCCGCGCCGACCAATCGTTCACCAGACAGAGTCCGAACAGGTGCTCCTCGGCCCCCGCCAGCGGCACCGGCTGGCCCAACGGGTTCCCCGGCCCCACAAAGCAGCCAATCTCGGCCTCATAGTCCAGCGCCTGGGTGGGCGCGTACACCGGGCGGTTGGAATCAGGGGGCTTGAGCTGCCCCTTGGGCCGGCGCACGGGTGTTCCGCTGGGCACGATCGAGGAGGCTCGACCGTGATAGCCGATTGGAATCCACTTGTAGTTGGGCAACAGCGGATTGTCCGGCCGGAACATGCTGCCGACGTTGGTGGCGTGATGTACCGACGCGTAGAAATCGGTGTAATCGCCCACCTCCGCGGGGAGCAGAAGATCGACGTCGGCCGCGGTGACGAAGAGCTCGTC
>DASRIN010000670.1:0-2678 GCA_035649975.1 Gemmatimonadales bacterium | reverse complement strand
AGGGTAGGTAGCGCAAACAGGCAGGAGCGCCCCCCGCCGTTCAACAGCAGCAACCAGGTCTGCTCCCGTGCACGGCCGCGGGAAGTGTGGTCAGCCCCGGTCGCGTCCGACTGGAGCAACATCCCGAGCACATGGTTGGCTGGATCTCGCCAGTGGGCCTCTTCCATCTCCTTTCCCTCGGCTGTCAGCCAGCCAATCTCTTTGATTTCGGACCCCGGCCCCGGCTGGGGAGAAAAGAACGATGTCCGGCGCAGCAGCGGAATAGCTGCCCGAAGCGCAAAGACCCGACGGGTGAATTGGAGCATGTCCTGCTCGGCCGGCGTCAGGTTCCAGTCCACCCAGGTGAGCGGCGAGTCGTGACAGTAGGCGTTGTTATTCCCCAGCTGGGTGCGCCCCACTTCGTCACCATGGGAGAGCATGGGGATACCGTGAGAGAAGGCCAGCGTCGCGAGAAAGTTGCGCTTCATGCGCTCCCGCATGTGTACCGTACGCGCCGCATCTGTTGGCCCTTCCACACCCCAGTTACGGCTGAGATTATGGTCGGACCCGTCACGGTTCTCCTCACCGTTGGCGAGATTGTGCTTGGTCTCATAGCTGACCAGGTCGTGCAGGGTGAATCCATCATGACACGTCACGAAGTTGACACTCGCCTGCGGTGTCCGACCCGCAGTCTGGTATAGGTCTCGACTGCCCGTCAGCCGGGTAGCCAGCTCGCCGAGCTGACCCTGGTCGCCCCGCCAGAAGCTCCGGACCGTGTTCCGATATTTGTCATTCCACTCACTCCACCCCGGCGGAAAGCGCCCGGTCTGATAGCCTCCGGGTCCCAGATCCCACGGCTCCGCTATGAGCTTGACGCCGGACACAACCGGGTCCTGCCGCACGGCTGTCATGAACTCTCCCGCCATGTTGACCCCGTTGTCTTCTCGGGCCAGGACGGGAGCGATGTCGAAGCGAAACCCGTCGACATGCATCTCGGTGATCCAGTATCGCAGGCTGTCCAGGACCAGCTGTCGGGTTTGCCGGTGCTGCAGGTCTAGGGTGTTGCCGCAGCCGGTGTAATCGGCGTAGAGCCGCCGACTGCCAGGGTGGGGCCAGTAGTACGTGGTATTGTCGATGCCCCGGAACGACAGTGTCGGTCCGAAGTGATTTCCTTCTCCAGTGTGATTGTAGACCACGTCCAGAATGACTTCGATGTTGGCCTGGTGGAAACGCTTGACCATGGCCTTGAACTCGGTGACCTGCTCGCCCCGTCCGCCTGTGGCATATCGGGTATCGGGAGCGAAGTATCCGATCGAGCTGTACCCCCAATAGTTGGTGAGACCCAGCTGGGCAAGCCGGCGTTCACCGGCAATGTGGTGCACCGGCATCAGCTCGATGGCGGTGACGCCCAAGCCGGTGAGATGATCGAGGATGGGGTCACTGCAAAGGCCCAGGTAGGTTCCCCGCAGATGCTCCGGCACCTGGGGGTGAAGCATGGTCATTCCCTTTACATGACATTCGTAGATGAGGGTGGACTCCCGCGGCGTGCCGGGCGGGCGATCGCCCGCCCAGTCAAAAGACGGATCGATCACCACACATTTCGGAATGACTCCAGCGCTGTCCTGGACATCGGGAGTTAGGTCCCGGTCTGCGCCGCTTGCTGACAGCGGATAGCCCGAGAGGGCCTCATGACTGGGGACTCTCCCGCCGATGGCCCTGGCATACGGATCGAGCAACAGCTTGGCCGGATTGAACCGAAGACCTTCTGCCGGTGCGTAGGGGCCGAGCATCCGGTAGCCGTAATACTGTCCAGGCCGCACTCCAAGCTGAAAAGTCCGCCACACATCGTCGCTTCCCCGGGAGAGACCGATTCGCCGAGTCTCGGAGCCCGCAGCATCAAAGAGACACAGCTGGGCTCCGGTGGCATGCCCGGAGTAAATCGCGAAATGGGTGCCCTGGCCGTCCCAGGTGGCACCCAGCCCAGCGGAAATGTTCGAGGTGAGGGGGGTCAGAGGCGGATGTCTTTGCTTTCGAATCGCACCCGCCGGATCCGGGAGAGCCCTCGGAGCACTACGACCAGCGTGACCAGCGTCCACCCCATCGTAAACGCCACCTTCGCCGCATCGGTCGTGCTCCGTAACCCGGCAAGGAAGTAGGTCGCGACAAAGAGCGCATCAACCAGAAGGACAGCGCCGACCAGCCACAGGACCTCTCGCTTCAATCCCTCGGCCATGGCTACCCCACCGCCTGCCGGGCGGAGCTGAGTTCCGCCGGCCGCACGGCACCCACGCCCTGATCGCTTCCGGTGATCACCCGCCGGAGGTAATCGATCTGTCCCAGGTGATAGGTCGCGTGAGTGAGGAGATGGAGGAGATACTCGCCGGTAGCGACCCTGCTTCCACCGATGGGCTCGGGGTACTCGGCCGTAAGCTGCTCGGGTGAGAGCCGGCTGAGTGCGGTCCGCACCGCCTGCCGGGCAGCCTCGATTTCCGCGAGCAGCTCGACTCGGGGCACATTGCGCCGGGAAAATTCCGCCGGGCGATCGCGGACGTAGCCAGTGCCTCCGAGCACTGCGCCGAAGAAGTGCTGCAGGTTTCCCGCGAGGTGGAGCGCCAGGTTCCCGGCGCTGTTGGGCACCCCCGGCAGGGTGACCCACAGTTGTGAATCATCAGTAAAGGCCACCACTTCGCGGCCGAGGG
>DASRIN010000669.1:0-4451 GCA_035649975.1 Gemmatimonadales bacterium | reverse complement strand
CGTTCGGCATGGAGCCCTACCCGGTCCAGTTGCTCCGGCGTGAGCTGCTTCCAGAGATGCAGATTGGCCGCGCGCAGGGCGCGGAGCTGATCCAGAGCATGCGACAGGGGGACCTGATCGTAGCGAAACTCGCCGGCCCAGCGATCCTGATCGTAGCCCGGCAGCGGCGGCCGGTCCGCCGAGAGCATCATCCGGGTGCGGTAGCCGGCGACCAGGTCGCTGTCAGCGAGGTGTTGGATGACTTGAACCACCGACCACTTCCCGGGAGCCTCGGGGCGTCGCAGCACCGGTTCCGCCACACCCCGCAATCTGACCTGGAGCCAGGGCATCAGTTCCGCCATCACCTCCAGCGGATCCCGGGGGCCCAACAGGTCGAGTAGGGCGCGAACGTAACCCGCTGCAGCAGCAGGGGCATTGCCGGCAGGATTGGAGAAGGTCATCGCGGCCTCGGCGTCAGATGATCACCATGGAGTCGCCGTACGAATAGAAGCGGTACCGGGCCGCGACCGCGTGATGGTAGGCGGCCAGTACGAGGTCTCGTCCGGCAAAGGCGCACACCAGCATCAGCAGCGTCGACCGCGGCAGGTGAAAGTTGGTGATCAGACGATCCACGACTCGAAATGTATAACCCGGCAGAATCATGAGCCGGGTCTCGCGCGAACCGGAGGCGATAGCTCCGTCGGATCCTGCGGCGCTTTCGAGCGCGCGCACTACTGTGGTTCCGACGGCCCAGATGCGGCCCCCGGCGGCTCGCGTCTCGGTTATCCGCCGGGCCAGACGGGGTGAGATATGATAGCGCTCGTGATGCATGTCATGCTGGGTAGGATCATCCACCTCGACCGGCTTGAAGGTCCCCGGCCCCACCTGCAGATCGAGACCCTCGACTACGACTTCTTTCGAGCGAAGACTCTCTAGCAGGGCGGGGGTGAAATGAAGCCCGGCCGTCGGGGCAGCCACGCTGCCTTCGGCTTCGGCGTACACCGTCTGATAGCGCAGTTCATCCAGATCGGTGGGATCCCGGTGGATGTAGGGTGGCAGTGGAAGCTTCCCGTACCGGTGCATGGCCTCTTCGGCGGTGGTTCCGATGAACCGGACCAGGCGATAACCACTTTCCAGGATCTCAACCGTTTCCACCCAGGCGCTGTCCCCCAGGTGAACCCGCTTTCCGGGGCGCAGCGCACTTCCCGGTTGCCCCATGGCTATCCAAGTCCCGTCCCGCCCGGGATGGATGAGCAGGACCTCCGCCGGACGGCCCGAGGGCCGGGCAGCCAGCAGCCGCGCGTGACGGACTCGGGTGGTGTTGATGACCACGAGGTCCCCGCCCGACACCAGCTGCGGCAGGTCGGCAAACCAGGCATCTCTCAGTGAGTCTTCGCCGGCAGGAGCGGAGGGGTTGGGTCGGCGTACCACCAGGAGGCGGCTCCCTCCTCGATCCGGTAACGGCTCCTGGGCGATCAGCTCGGTGGGAAGGTCGTAGTCGAAATCAGCGGTGCGATAGTGCTCAGGCGTCAAAGATGGTGGCCTGCACCGCTGGAGGGGTGATCCCGAACCGGCGGTACGCTAATGCGGTGGCGCAGCGGCCCCGGGGCGTGCGCTCCAGAAAACCCTGCTGGATCAGATATGGTTCGTACACATCCTGGAGAGTGCCGGCGTCCTCTCCGACCGCAATGGCCACCGTTCCCAGGCCCACCGGCCCACCGCCGAACTTCTCGATGATCGTTGTCAGGATGCGAGCGTCCATATCGTCCAACCCGAACTCGTCGACATTGAGCCGGGCCAGAGCCGACACCGCCACGTCGGCCGTAATCCGGCCGTCGGCTCGAACCTGCGCGTAGTCGCGAACCCTCCGGAGCAGCCGATTGGCCACCCGAGGAGTGCCGCGGCTTCTCCTCGCAATGGCCTCGGCTCCCGCGTCATCGATGGGAACGGCGAGGATCGCCGCCGAACGGACGACAATCTGGTGCAGCTCGTCGGGAGGATAGAAGCTCAGCCGCTCGACAATCCCGAAGCGGGCCCGCATGGGAGGCGTGAGCAGGCCGAAGCGGGTGGTGGCGCCGACCAGGGTGAACTTCTCCAGCGTCATCGGGATGGTCTGGGCGTGGGGCCCTTCGGCGATGCGCACATCGACCCGGAAATCCTCCATGGCCGCGTAGAGAAACTCTTCCAACGCGGGCCTGAGCCGGTGAATCTCATCGATGAACAGCATGTCTCCGGCAGACAGCGAGGTCAGAAGTCCCACCAGGTCGCCGGGCTTCTCCAGCACGGGGCCCGAGGTGGTCCGAAGCTGCACTCCCATCTCCCTCGCCATCAACATGGCGAGCGTGGTCTTGCCCAATCCGGGAGGCCCGAAAAAGAGGATGTGATCCAGCGGCTCCCCCCGGCCCTGTGCGGCATCGATCGCAATTTGGAGTGAGGTCTTCACCTGACTTTGACCGACGAACTCATCCAGCCGCGAGGGTCGCAGCGCGGCGTCGGCGCTACTCTCCTCGGGAATAGCCTCGGGAGTGGTGATTTGAAGTCGCGTCATAGTTTGAATAGTAAGCTCATTTTCACTGCTCCAGCCTCGCCCTCCACCGGACCGGCCGGAGGTCCTGCTCCACCACGTGCTCAGCGTGACAGGTTACGCAGCGGTCGTTGGTCTGAGTCACCCTGCTCGCCACCAGCTTTCGATTGGTAGCGCCACAGCGGGTACAGATCCATTCGGCGGTGATGGCGGGAGTAACCACGGATCAGATGCCTCCACGAGCGGGGGCGAGTTGCTGCAGTGCCCGCCGGATCAGTTGGGGTGTTTCGACGGGACCTCCGGCCGCGAGCGCAGCCCGAACCGCATCGTCCGCCGCTGCCGTTCCAAAGCCGAGCCCCACCAGGGCGCGGACCGCATCCTCGGAGCCGGCCGGCCGGGCTGTGCCGGTTTCCAGAGGAAGATCGCCGAATCGGTCCTGCAGCTCGAGCACCAGACGTTCTGCCTTTTTCCGTCCGATGCCACTCACCGAGCTGAGCGCCGCAAGGTCACGAGATTGAATGCTGCGCGCCGTTCGCTTCGGGCCGAGCGATGACAGAAGCGCGATGGCCAGCTTGGGACCGAAGCCGCTGGCGGTGAGCAGGAGCCGAAAAATCTGCCGTTCGAGTGAAGTGTCGAATCCGTAGAGCGACCAGCCGTCCTCCTTCACCACCAGTTCAGTAAAGAGGCTGACGCGACCTCCCTTGGCGGGAAGGCGCCCGGCAACCCCAACCGGGACGCTCACGGCATAACCCACGCCGCCATCGGTTTGCACCACCAGGGATTCCCCGTCCCGCTCGGTGATGACTCCGGTGAGGGTGGCGATCACCCCCGACTCACCAGGCGACGAGAGAAGCTGGCCTCGCGGGTCAGGCGCATGAGGTGGGTCAACGCAACGGCGACGCCGTCGGCAGCATCATCGGGCGAAGGCGGTGATTTGAGCCGAAGCAACTGGGCGATCATGTAGCCGACCTGCGGCTTGAGCGCGGCACCCCGTCCGACGATGGTCTTCTTGATGAAGGCGGGAGAGTATTCGGCGATGGCTACACCGCTCATCTCCGCCGCGAGCAGAATGACGCCCCGGGCATGGCTCAGGACCACGGCGGTTCGGACGTTGCGGCCATAGAACGCGCTTTCCACGGCGAGGCTGACCGGCGCATGGCGGGTCAACAGTGCGCCGATGCCGTCATATAGGATGCGAAGCCGGGCCGGAAGCGGATCGCGCGGTCGGGTGGTCAGGGTGCCGCACTCGATGAGTCTGGGTTGCTGACCCGGGCCCCCCTCCACGACACCGTATCCCAGTACCGCCGTTCCCGGGTCGATACCCAGTACCTTCACCCGACTGTCCTCAGGCTTCCGCCTCGGCCAGCTGCGCTGCGTCAATATCGAAGTTGGAAAAGACCTTGGATACGTCATCCAGCTCTTCCAGCACGTCCAGCAGACGCACGATGCGCTCGGCGTCGGGGCCTTCGATCCGCACCGTGCTGCGCGGCACCATGGCCAGCTCCGCCGATTCGATGGTCAAGCCGCGAGACCGGAGCGCATCCTGGATGGCATGGAACTGAGATGGAGACGTGGTGACAACATACTGATCGCCCTCCCGGACGAAGTCTTCCGCCCCGCTTTCCAGTGCGGCCTCGAGGGTGCTGTCTTCGTCGTGCCGGACGATGTCGAGATAGATCTGGCCCTTGCGGTCGAACATCCAGGCCACGGAGTTGGTAGCGCCCAGGTTGCCGCCGTTGCGACTGAATGCGTGGCGGATCTCGGCGACGGTCCGGTTGGGGTTATCGGTGGTTGCCTCGATGAATATGGCAGCGCCTCCCGGGCCGTACCCCTCGTAGGTCAGCTCCTCATAGACGCTGCCTGCCAGCTCGCCGGTGCCTTTCTTGATGGCGCGTTCGATGTTCTCGGCCGGCATGTTGACCGCCTTGGCGGCATCGATCGCGGTGCG
>DASRIN010000668.1:0-7373 GCA_035649975.1 Gemmatimonadales bacterium | reverse complement strand
TGTACCGGGTTGCCCTGCGGCTGACGGGAGACACCAGCCAGGCCGAGGACCTGGTACAGGATACCATGCTCAAGGCCTACCGCTCCTGGCAACAATACCGCCCGGGGACCAACGCCAAGGGTTGGCTGCTCACCATTCTGCGCAACACCTTCATTAATGATTACCGGCGCCGCAAACACGAGCCCATCGCTATGGATCTGGAGACGATCGAGCCTTATGCCCTGGACCGATCGATTCAGGAGGTAGATCCGGAGGGTTCCTTCTTCGCTCAGATCGTGGACGCCAGGGTCCTCGAGGCCATCGATGCGCTTCCGGATGAGTTTCGTGAAGTGCTGGTGCTGAGCGACGTGGAAGGCATGCGCTACGCCGAAATCGCCGAGACGCTGGGAATTCCGGTCGGAACCGTCAAGTCGAGGCTGTTCCGGGCTCGCCGCCAGCTCCAGGCGGACCTGTACTCCCACGCCGTCGAGATGGGCTACATCCAACCGAGGGAGACTCCCACGTGAGCGGGGTCGACTGCGCCAAGGCGATGGCCCACCTGGACGACTATCTCAGGCAAGAGCTGACCCAGGAGCTCATGGTCGAGGTTCGCCGCCACCTGGAGCACTGTCGTCCCTGCTTCAAGCATGCCCGCTTCGAGGAGAACTTCCTCATCATGCTGGAGACCCGCGCGGCGCGGGAGACCTGTCCCGAGAAGCTGCGGGCTCGCATTCTCGCCTTGCTGCGGGCGGAGGCGAGGGACCGCTGAGTCCGCCGTCACTCCCGCTGGCGGCGATGGTCAGCGCGGGTGTGGCAGGAATTGCGTGGTCTGCCAGTACCCTGACGCTGTCCGGGTTGCTGGCAGCTTGGCTGGTCGGAGTGCTGATCCTCTGGGGGTCGGGCTGGGAAGGCGGCGCCGTGCTGGCCGCTTTTTTCGTCTCCAGCAACATGGTGTCTCGGCTGGGCGTCAGGACCGACCTCTCCTCCCTCGATCCGAAGAGTGACCGGCGAGATGCATGGCAAGTGCTTGCCAATGGCGGCCCCGCGGCGATCGCCGCCGTCCTTCCGAGCGCGGAGCCCGGGCTTCGGCTCTGGCTGGTCACCGCCAGTCTCGCTGCCGCCGCGGCCGATACCTGGGCCACGGCGGTGGGCCTTCGGAGCAGGGTGCCCCCGAGAATGTGGTGGCTCGGCGCACCGGTAGCGCCGGGCACCAGTGGCGGCGTGACGCTGCTCGGCACTGTTGCCGCGGCCGCGGGTGCAGCCCTGGTGGCCGGCACGGCCGCGCTTGCCAGCGGCAGACTCGCGCTCCTGCCGGTGGGAACGCTGATAGGTTTCCTCGGGATGGTTGCGGATTCCGCCCTCGGCGGCTTGGCCCAAGGGCGCTTTCATTGTCCCCAGTGCCGCCAGCCCAGTGAATGGCGAGTGCACCGCTGCGGAACGACAACCCAATGGGTCGGAGGCTGGCCCTGGCTGAACAACGATGGAGTAAACCTTCTGGCGACGGGACTGGCTACCGCCGCGGCGTGGATCGCCTGGCAGCTTTGTGATGGACTGTCCTGAGCAGGTGGATGTCCTGGTGGCAGGAGCCGGCCCGGCCGGCAGCGCCACGGCCGCGCTGCTCGCTGGCGCCGGCTACTCGGTCGTTGCGGTGGATCGAGCTGAATTCCCCCGGGAAAAGGCCTGCGCGGAATACCTGAGCCCGGAAGCGGTGCGCATACTGGACCGGCTGGGAGTAGTAGCCGCGTTGGAGCAGGAAGGTGCGGCTGCCCTCGAGGGTATGAAGGTGACCGGCGCCAGGGGCGCCACCGCGCATGGCCGCTTTGCCGCCACTCGGTATCGTCCCTACCGTCCCACCGGACTATCGGTCTCTCGCCGCGTCCTCGATCTTGCTTTGGTCCGGAATGCTCGCGCCGCCGGTGCCTCGGTTCTGGAACGAACCAGCCTGGCCGAGCTGCTCCTGGAAAGGGGATCGGTTGTGGGCGCGCTGGTCCGGGATGGTTCCGGTCGCCGGCATCCCATCCGGGCGCGACTCACGGTGGGAGCCGACGGGCTGAGATCGGCAGTGGCCCGGCTCATCGGGCGGCGGACCCACGGAAATCCTCGCCGAATGGCTTTTGTCGCCCATCTCGCCGGAGTGGCAGACATGAGCTCTTCGGCCGAGCTGCACTTTGGACCGACCAGTTACATCGGACTGAATCGGATCGAGCATGACCTGGTCAACGTTGCGCTGGTCGTGCCGAGTCGGCGAGCCTCGGCCGCCCGGGGGAGGCCGGCGGAATTCTTTTTCGAATGCCTGGCCGAATTTCCCGGCGTGGCTGACCGATTGAAACCCGGGCGAGTGGTCCGGTCCATCATGGCGACCGGCCCCTTTGCAGTTCGCTCCCGTCGGGTGGTAACTGCTTCCAGCCTGTTGGTAGGCGACGCTGCCGATTTCTACGACCCGGTCACCGGGGACGGGATCTATAGCGCGCTACGCGGAGCCGAGCTGGTGGCAGAAAGCATGATCCCGGCCCTGGCCGAACCCGGGCCAGTCGATCCCCAGGCACTGCGCCTATACCAGCGGCTGCGCCGCCAGGCGTTTGCCGGAAAGTGGCTGATGGAAAGAGTTACCCGGTATCTCATGTATTTCCCCCGCCTTTTCGATCGCACGGTCTCCCGCCTGGGCCGCTACGATGACATGGCCCATACCGCAATCGGGGTGGCGGGCGGATTTGTCCCGGTCCGGGAGCTGTTCAAGCCGGCTTTCATTTACCGGATGGTCTTCTGAGCACCCCCGAGGTCGACGCTGCCCAGTTCCGCCAGCTCCTGGGCCGGTTTGCCACCGGCGTGGCGGTGCTCACCGTGGCCACTCCGGAGGGGCGGCTTCTAGGGATGACCGCGAACAGTCTTGCCTCGGTTTCGCTGTATCCGCCTCTAATCTCGGTGTGCGTGGAACACGAGGCCGAAATGCACGACGCAATCCTCCAGGCGAAGTTCTTCGCGGTGAACGTGCTTTCCAGCACTCAGGAAACGCTGGCCCGCCGCTTTGCCGACCGGTATGAGGACCGCTTCGACGGCGTGGGATACCACCAGACTCCGGATGGGCTCATTCTCCTGGGCGGGGCTCTGGCCCACATCGAGTGCCAGCGCTGTGGCGAGTATGCGGGCGGTGATCACACCATCGTGCTCGCACGAGTAATCGGCGGATCCACCAGCAAGGGACGCCCGTTGCTCTACTATCGCGGCGGCTACGCCGCCATCGAATAGCATGCCCGAGCTAGTCATCAGCCCCATTGGCAGTGAGCTCCTGGATGACCCGGGAGCCGATCCCGCAATCGTGGCCGAGTCGCTTCGCAACATCGCGCGCGCCAACCGCTGGTTCGGGGGCGCCGCGGCGGTGCGCTACGGACTGAGCCGCGCTCTGGGCGACGTCTCCCCGGGACAGAGGGTGGCACTGCTGGATGTGGGGACCGGCCTTGGCGATCTCCCGCGCACGGCGGTGCAGTGGGGCGCCAAGCGGAGGATCGAGATCGTGCCGGTCGGGCTGGAGCTCAACCGGGCAGCGGCAGCCCTGGCGGTCCGGAACGGCGTGCCCACGATTGTGGCTTGCGCTGGTACCCCGCCGATTCGCGACAAGAGCGTGGACGTGGTGCTGGTGAGTCAGGTGGCCCACCATCTGTCTCCCGACAGCATCGTCCACCTGTTCCGCACCTGTGACCGGATGGCCCGCCGTGCAGTGATCATCGCCGACCTGCGCCGGCACTCCTTGGCGGCACCATCCTTCAGGTTCGGAGCGCGGCTTCTCGGGTTCGATGCCGTGACCCGCACCGATGGAGTGACTTCGATCCGCCGGGGGTTCAGCCGCCGTGAGCTGCTGGACCTGCTGGAGCTGGCAGGGGTGAGGGGCCGGGTCGACCAGAAGAGGGGGTTTCGCCTGGTTGCTACCTGGCGGGCCGGCACCTGATGCGGACGCTCGATCGGATTCGGGTGAATGCCGGAATCGAGCGTGTGTTCCGAGCCGCTGTGGACGTCGAACAGTGGCCGGCGATGCTGAGCCACTACCGCTGGGTCCGCGTGCTCCAGCACCAGGGTACGGAAGCGCTGGTGGAGATGGCTGCCTGGCGTCCCTTCGGCCGCTTGAAGTATCCGACCTGGTGGGTCTCAGAGATGTGGATCGATCAGCCCGCAGCCTCAGTCCATTATCGCCACGTGCGGGGAATAACGACGGGAATGGACGTGGTCTGGCAATTGGAGCCCTCGGGTGAAGCAACCGAGGTGACGATCGTGCACCAGTGGAACGGTCCAGGCTGGCCTCTGGTGGGACGGGCAGCCGCATCCTGGGTCATTGGGCCGGTGTTCATTCACGGCATTGCCTCCCGGACTCTCGCCGGAATCAAGCGCCACGTGGAAGGGCGGAACGGAAAGCCATGAGGAGTCTGCGAAGAGTTGTGATCACCGGAATCGGCGCCATCACTCCCATCGGACTGGGAGTGGAAGGGCTATGGCAGGGGCTGATGCGTCGGGAATCCGCGGTTCGCTGCATTACCCGGTTCGACCCGTCGATGTTCAAGTCGCGCATAGCCGGCGAGGTGACCGACTTCTTGCCCTCGGATCATCTGGAGGAGCGGCGGGTCAAGCGGCTCGATCGTTTCTCCCAGTTCAGCGTGGCCGCTACCCGCATGGCATTGGCGGATGCCCAACTCGATCCGGCGCGCGAAGATCTGGATCGGATCGGCGCAATAATGGGAACGGCGCTCGGCGGCGTGGCACACGGTGAGCGGCAGTACCACAACTTCCTGACCGGCGGGCCTCGGGCTGTCGACCCGGCCCTGGCCTTAACGGTGTTCGCCGGAGCAGCGAGCTGCAACATCGCGATCGAGTTCGGCTTCACCGGCCCCAACTCGACCAATGGGATGAGCTGTGCCTCCGGCGCCATTGCAATCGGTGAAGCGTACCGCGCAATTGCCCGGGGCGAAGCCGACGCGATGGTGGCTGGAGGGGCGGAAGCCCCGCTGGCGCCACTCTGCTTCGGAGCCTTTGCCATCATCCGGGCCATGAGCACCCGCAACGAGGATCCGGCCCACGCGAGCCGTCCGTTCGACGAGGCCCGCGACGGATTCGTCATGGCGGAAGGCGCCGCCGTACTGGTACTGGAAGAGCAGTCCCGTGCCATTTCCCGCGGAGCACCCATCTACGCCGAGGTCTGCGGCTTCGGGCTGACCAACGATGCCTACCATATGACCGCTCCGCGTCCCGACGGCAGGCAGGCCGCACGGGCCATGCGCAACGCGCTGGCGGACGCCGGCGTGGCTCCGGGTGAGGTGGGGTACATCAACGCCCACGGCTCGTCGACGCCGCTCAACGACGCGACCGAGACCGCGTCGATCAAGCAGGTGTTCGGCGACCATGCCTACCGGCTGGCCTTCAGCGGAACCAAGGGCTACTACGGTCATGCGCTGGGCGCCAGCGGAGCCATCGAGGCGGCCATCTGCGCCCTGGCCAGCCAACGCAAGTGGGTGCCTCCAACCGTAAACCTGAGCTCGCCCGATCCGGCCTGCGACCTGACCCACGTGGACGCCGCCGGTCTGAACCTCGAGCCCGATTACCTGCTCAGCAACTCCTTTGGATTCGGCGGCATCAACGCCGCCCTCCTCTTCCGCCGAGCGAAATAAACTCCTACATTCGCCGCGCAGCCTCCGCCGCGGGTTCCGCACCATCTCTATTTATAAGGAATGGCGCATGCCTACTCTCGCACGTCGGTTGACCGCCGAGGCGCTCGGCACGTTCGGTCTGGTGTTCGTGGGAGCAGCCGTAGTCGTCGTGAACGGCGGATTTCCCAACAGTGGCATCGGGCTTCTCGGGATTGCCCTCGCTCATGCCGTGGTGCTCTCGGTCATGATCTCGGCCACCATGACCATCTCGGGAGGCCACCTGAATCCGGCAGTCACGATCGGCTTGCTGGTCGGCCGACGGATTGATGCTGCCTCAGCTGTGGCCTACATCATCACCCAGCTCGCCGCTGCCGTGGTCGCGGCGCTGCTGGTGAAGATGCTGTTTCCCGCCAGTGCCGTGCGGAACGCCGTCCTGGGGGTGCCGGTGATCGCCAGCTCCGTCACCCTGGGTCAGGCCATCGGGCTGGAGGCGGTTCTCACCTTCTTTCTGATGACGGCAGTCTACGGAACTGCGGTCTCGCCCGACGCTCCCCGGGTCGCAGGGTTCGGGATCGGACTGGTACTGTTGTTCGACATTCTGGTGGGTGGACCCCTCACCGGCGCCGCCATGAACCCCGCGCGCGCGTTCGGTCCCGCTCTCGTTGCGGGTGCATGGGTGGGGCACCTGGTGTACTGGATCGGTCCGATCGTGGGGGCGATTCTGGCGACGTTGCTGTGGGAGTACGTCCTGCTCCCGGCGCGAGGTCCCCACCGGCGGAGAACATCCGACTAGCGGGTCCGCTTCTCAGCCCCGGCCCCGCTCTTCCGGGCAAGCCGCCAGAGACGCAACCAATAGCCAATCAGGATCGCCGCGGTGACCACGTAGGCGGCGACCAGATAAGCGCCATTGTCAGGAGGCTCACCCATCTGCCGCTGCCTCCCGGGCCTCCTCAGCCAGGGCGATCCCGTACCGAAGCGTCACCAGCCCCAGGTACAGGACCGAGAACACCACGGTCGAGAGCAGCAGGGTTCGTAGCATTTCGGGGGGAAGCGAAGGAGCGCTGGGCTTAAGGACAATCGGCTGCGGGTGCAGCGTACGGAAGAGATAGACACTGAGATGAATGAAGGGGACCAGCAGCATCCCCAAAATTCCGACCACTGCACTGAAGCGGGCCCGCTCATGGGGATCCTGCACCGCCGCCCGGAGCGCCAGGTAGCCGACAAAGAGGAAAAACAGGAACAAGGTGAGCGTCAGCCGGGCATCCCAGGTCCACCAGGTTCCCCAGATCGGCTTGGCCCAGATGGGCCCAGTAGTCAGCATGACGAGGCTAAATGCCACCCCGACTTCGGCTGACGCAGCGGCAAAGCGGTCCAGTCTGGGGTCATGCAGCCAGAGGTACAACAAGCTCGCCAGTCCGACCAGGGAGAAGGCAAGCAGTGCGCTCCAGGCGGCAGGCACGTGCAGATAAAAAATCTTTTGCGCCAGGCCCTGCCGCGCCTCGACCGGGGTATAGCCGAGCGCGACGACATAGACCACAGCAAGACCCACCAATCCCACCGCGCTCAACCCGAACCCGCGACGCAGCACCCGGAAGGGGGACTGGGCTTGCGTCCGAGGTGAGGTCATTCGTCAACCACCGCGGAAAACGCCAGGGTGCACAGGGTCACGAACACGACATCATAGAGGGCGAGTAACCTAAGCCAGCCCCAGAGCTCGCTCAATGGACGGTCGGCCAACAGGCGGCTGGTTACCTGCACCGCTCC
>DASRIN010000667.1:0-7477 GCA_035649975.1 Gemmatimonadales bacterium | reverse complement strand
TCGGCTTCGGTGGAGCGGGCGCCTTAGCCGGCTTCGGCGGCGTCGGTTTGACCGGCGCGGGCTTTTCCTCGGGCGGTGGCGTGGGCAGCGCTTCGCGGGCCAGACGCTTCTGGGTCGGAGCCGGGGCCGCTACCAGCTCCACCGCATAGGAGGGGGGAGACGCCTTGCTCGGCTGGACCGTCGTGAACAGGAAACCGATCGCCGCCGCATGCACCAGGATCGTCCCCACCATGCCGGCCGCGCGGCCGGGCGGCGCACGCTCAGCCAGCCGCACCTTCACGACGATTCTTCCTCGGCGGCCACCAGACCCACGTTCTGGATTCCCGCCGCGCGGATCACCGCCAGCACCCGAACGACCTGTCCATAGGGCACCCGAGTGTCCGCCTGGAGGTACACGCCGCTGGGCTTGCGGGTGGCGACCAGGGAACGGAACGTCACTCGAAAGTCGGTGTAGGACACGGGCGTCTGATCGATAAAAATGCGACCGTCCCGATTGACCGTCACCACCATCCCCTCCTTCGGAGACAGGGGCCGCGCCTCGGCTCGAGGAAGCTCGACATCTACTCCGCCCTGCATGATCGGTGCCGTGATCATGAAAATAATCAGCAGCACGAGCATGACGTCGACCAGGGAGGTGACGTTGACGTCAGCCATCAGGGGCAGCTCCCCCCGCTGACTGCCCAGACCACCTCCCAGCGCGGCCATCAGACCAGTCCCTCGCGTGCCATGGTTCCGATCAGCTCGTTGGCAAAGCCTTCCAGCTCACCCGCGAACAAGCGCACCCGATTCACGTAGATGTTATAGGCGATAACCGCGGGAATGGCCGCGATCAGACCGCCTGCAGTCGCGACCAGAGCCTCGGCCACCCCCGGCGCCACTGCAGCGAGGTTGCCCGAGCCCTTAGACGCAATGCCGATGAATGCGCTCATGATCCCGAACACCGTACCGGTGAGTCCCAGCAGCGGGCTCACCGAACCGATGGTTGCGAGCCAGGGGATGTAGTGGCCCAGAAGGTCACGCTCCGCCGCGACCTCCTTGCCCAGCACCATCTTCAAGGCTTCCAGCTGAGTCATCGTCAATGAGCTGCGGTCGGCCCCACGCTCGTCCCGCAAGGCTCCCGGGCGCAACTCGGAGTAGAAGGTGACGGCTTCGCGAAACAGCCGGTTGTACGGGGAGGGGGGCAGCTTCATCACGGCGTGATACGCATCCTTGAGCCGGGTGGTCCGCTCCATTTCGTTGAAGAATCGGTCCGCCTGCCGGTTGAGCTTCCGGAACTGCCACCATTTGAGAATGATGATGAACCAGGACACCAGCGAGAACAGGGCGGTGACCACCAGAACGATCTTGGTTTCCGGACTCGAGGAGAGGATCAGCTCGAGTGACGATTGCGGGATGGCTCCGCCCGATTGCTGGATCACCTCGCCTCCGACTTGAACCAGTCCACCAGCTCACACAATCCATCCTCAAAGGCGTATTCTGGCTCCCAGCCCAGGACCCGTTTGGCCTTGCTGACATCCAATGCGCTTCGGAACAGCTCTCCCGGTCGAGCAGGCGCAAACTCAAGAGCCGGCTTCTGCCGCATAACCTTGCCCACGGACTGCGCCAGATCGAGCACGCTGCGTTGAATGGAGGTCGCAATATTGAATGCCGGACCGTCGAAATCGGTCGCCGCCGGTCTCGGGACCATGCTGGCCAGCACGTTGGCCCGGGCCACGTCTTTGACGAACACGTAGTCGCGAGTCTGCTTGCCATCACCGAACACCACGAGGGGCTGCCGGGCCAGCAGCCGGGAGACGAAGATGGAGACCACTCCGGCTTCCGACTTGGGATCCTGCCGGGGTCCAAACACGTTCGCGTAGCGCATAGCCACTCCCTCGAACCCTCGCAGCATGGACAGGGCACGCAGGTAATACTCACCCGCGAGCTTGCTGACTCCGTATGGGGAGATCGGCAGCTTAGGCGCGGTCTCCGGCGTGGGGATCACGGCAGGATCGCCATACACTACGCCCCCACTACTGGCAAAGATGACCCGGCGGACTCCGCCCTCACCCGCTCCCTCGAGCAGGTTGACGAAGCCAACGACATTGATCTCGCTGTCGAAGGCCGGACGATCCACGGATACTCGCACGTCGATCTGGGCGGCATGATGGTTGACCACATCGAAGCCGCCCGACGCCAAGGTCTTCCGGGCCTCGGGAGAGCGGATGTCGGCGCGCACGAACCTGGCCCCTTTGGGGATATTGCGCTCGTTGCCGCGAGAGAGGTCGTCCAACACCACCACCTCCCAACCACCGCGCAGATAGGCCTCCGCAATGTGGGACCCGATAAAGCCCGCCCCGCCGGTGACCAGCGCTCTGCCGCTCATGCTGTACAACTCCGCATCCATCTCTCCACAGGTGTGAGGGACGTGGCGCCTTCCGAGCGCCCCGCAATATAGAAGAGGGGGTGCGCGATGAAAGCGGGGGAGGCGGGCAAGTGGGCAAGCAGGAAAACGGGTGCGCAAAGAAAACGGCCGCGAGCTCGGCGAGCTCCGGCCGTTGGCGATTCCATAACCACTGGTTACCTACTTACCTCCAGCCACCCTACTCTCTTACCGTCATACCCGCTTACCGTCGCCGCTACGACGGCAGTTTCGCCACCTGCATCACATCGGTGCCCGGCGGAATATCGGGCGAGACCACGTTGATCAGCAGTCCCGTCGCCGTGTGGTCCCGTACGTGGACGATCTGCATGGTGGCCATCAGCTCATTAGTTCGGATCAAGCCGTCGGAGGTGCGCTCAGGGCGGCGGCGAACCTCGAAGAGGTCGCCGGGGGCCACACCGTCCTCGCGGCCCTTGTTGATGAACACGACCATCTGAGGTTCCTTGAGCTCCTGCCGTCCGAGGCCGCCGAGGAGCTTGGCCTTCACCCCATCCGATACCGGGATGGCGCGGCTATTCTTGCTCGGGTTGAAGCTTTCGAGTGGCAGAGTGCGCTGCCCATTCCGGACGGGCCCATAGGTGGCAACGATGTTGGCGATGTAGTGCCCGTCGAGCGCCTGGGTGATCCGGGCGACACCAGTAGGGACCACAATCCGACCATAGGGATCGAGCTCACGCCCCAGTTGGAGGAGCAGCAGGCTATCGCCAACCTGGTACGTGGCACCATCCGGCGCTTCCAGCGAGATGTAGGTGAACGGAAGCGCGTTGGCTCTGCTGTTCACTGCCTTGATCTGCTGGGGGGTAACCGGTCCGATGACCTTGCCATAGGGCAGCCGCTGATTCTCGGTCAGAAAGCCGGAGGAGTAGAACTCGCTCCGCCGCAGGGCCCGGTAGGGCTGATGGGTGTAGGCCCGGAGAATCTCCGAGACCTTGCGCGGACGGCGCTCGGGGAACAGGAGCCTCTGCTCCGACTCCGGCTCCTCGCTTTCGGCACTTGAAGGCTGCTGCGGGCCCCGCGCGAGCGCATCCGTCGTATCGCTCGGCACCGCGGCACTGTCTGCCATGAGGTATGCCGCAGAGTCTCCCTGGGCCGGCGGCACCGGGGTATCCATGGTGGGGACCGATACCACGTTGTCCGATGGCGCGATCCGCAGCACTTCTCCCGGGTAAATCCAGTGGGGGTCCTCGACCACGTCGGTGTTCAACCGATAGATGCCGGGCCAGAGAAACGGATCATGCAGGTAGAACTGCGCGAGGTCCCACAGCGTGTCGCCCTTCTTGACCGTATGGGTCTGCGGGAGCGGCTCCTGTGCTGAGATCTGCCGAGGCGCTTCCGGAGCTGCAGGCACCGAGTCCTGCGCCAACGCAGCAGTTGCTGGTGCCGCCAGGGTCAGCGCGGCCCACCACCCCACCACCTGCATCCGGCGCGGTGACAACCGGCTTGACTTGCGGTAAGACGTGCGCGGCATCGGGTTCTCCCAGCGGCGTCGCTGCCTTGACGTGAGGAACGGTATGGAGTCGGAACGCGAAGCTTCGCGGGGGAAGTCGCAAATTCAACGCCACTGCTGGAGCACTTGAACGCAGGGGTCTAAGGCACTCCGGCGTAGAGGCTTAGAGTGCTTTCCTTCAAGCTAAACCTCGGCCTGCCAGTCTGGCGAACGGCGGGAGGAATGGCATCTCCCGACGGGAAAGCCGGGAGGCGGGGAGGATGGGAGGCGGTGGAACACAGGCCGAAGACCGCTGCCCCAAGCGGCAGGCGTCTGTCCAATGGGCCACGAACAGCGTAACCTCGCCCGCTCCACCCTTCCCCGCCTCCCCACTTTAGAACGGCAAATCGTCGTCTTCGGCGTCCAGTGCTTCCGGGAAATCGTCGAACCCTTCCTTGGCCTTGGCTCCAGCGGCCCCGGCGGCGACCTTGGGCGCTGAGAACGCTTCCGCGCTCTCTCCCTTGCCGGACAGCAAGATGAGCTCCCGCCCGTTGATTTCGGTGGTGTACCGGGTCTGGCCCTCGCGGTCCTGCCAGGAGCGGTACTCGATACTGCCCTCGACGTACACCTTGTCGCCCTTCTTGCAGAACCGTTCGGCGATGTCCGCCAGGGTCGAGAACTTGGTGTTCCAGAACACCACCCGGTGCCATTCGGTCTTCTCCTGCCGTTCTCCCGCCTGATTCTTCCACTGACGACTCGTGGCGATCGAGAGCGTTGCGACCCGGGACCCGTTCGAGGTGCTGCGGACCTCCGGGTCTGCGCCGAGGTTCCCGATCAAGATGGCCTTGTTCAGACTTCGACTCACATGCACCTCCAGTGTTCGACTGTAAAGTCCGGCGAGAGTGTTCCCGCGCATAATATAGGTCGCGCCGAAATCGCTTCAACCAATGCTATGCCACGGATTCCATTTTCACGCATGCTGCTCCAGCGCCAGCCACAGTACCAGCGCATCCTCCCTCGGATTTCGGTAGTATGCCGCGCGCTGTCCCACAGGACGAAATCCAGCGCTGAGATAGAGCGCCTGAGCCGACTGGTTCGACTCGCGCACCTCGAGAAAAACCTCCTCCACCCGGCGCTTTCGGAAAAATGCCAATCCGGCGCGCAGTAGCGCCCGGGCCACCCCCCGGCGACGGAAGTCCGGCGATACCGCCAGGTTAAGAACCTCGCCGGTGCCGGCCACCTCCCGGCCGATGAGGTAGCCGGCAATCCCTCGCGCCGAGTGGGCCACGAACCCAAAGGCCCAGGGCGAGTGGAGCGCTTCCCGAAAGCTGTTCTCACTCCACGGATCGCTGAAGCAGCGCCGCTCGATCTCGGCGAGCGACACAGCGTCAGCTGGAGCTGCCGACCGAATCCGGTAGGGGCCGTCCATGAACACTCTCCCAACGTGCCTGCGCTTCAGCGGGCCGTCCATAGACCGGCTCCCAGCCCCGCACGACCTCGACCAGTCTGGCACCGCCCCGCCGCCGGACCAGGTCGAGCAGCCGGGCCGCGCGAGGAGATCCCTCGGGGGGACCAATGACCTTCCACCCGATCCACCGCTCCAGGACGGCCAGAGCCTCGGAAGGCGCTTCTCCGACCACGACGTCGGGCCGGAGACCGCCGGCGGCGAGCTCTTCCGGACGCCGAACCAAGGGAGTTAGCTCGGTCCTGATCTCGTCCGAGCTGAAACCATAAGCAGCGGCGTACAGCTCACCCCGAAGCGCGTTGGAGACAGCAAGTACCAGGGCACCGTCCCCGGCAAACCCGGCAGCTCGCACCAGCAGTGACGGTGCGGTCCACAGCGGGAGCCTGCGAGCGTGGACCAGCGCCTTGGCCACCGAGGCTCCGACTCGCAGGCCGGTGAAGCTGCCGGGGCCATCACTCAGGACGATGCCCTCCAGATCATCCAACGTCGCGCCCGCCCGGCTCAACAGAGTCTGAACCATGGGGAGCAATGCGCCGGCATGGCGCCGAGCGCCGGCAAGATTCTCTTCCAGCGCACTCGAAGCCGCACCAGGACGTCCCACCGCGACGGAGACCTGATCGGTTGCAGTGTCCAGCGCCAACCACATCTACAGTGACTCCAGCCCGCGCAGCTGCGGGTCGGTAACATGAGAGAGCCGGAAACGCCGGCTGGGCCGAGGCAACCACTCCCCAGCGCGCTCAGGCCATTCGACCAGAATGGCATCGCCTTCCTGCAGCAGCCCTTCCCAGTCCAGATCCGCCGCCTCCTCCGGCGAGCGCAGGCGGAAGCAATCGAGATGAAACACCGGGCCACGGGTGCCCCGATAGCGATGGACCAGCGCGTAAGTCGGGCTGGTAGCTGGCCCCGCTACTCCCAGTCCCCGGGCAACTGCCTTGATGAAGGTTGTCTTCCCTGCGCCCAGATCTCCCTCGAAGGCGACCAGCTCACCCGGTTGCAGGCTGTGGCCCAGCGCCTCGCCTTCGGCCTCCAGTTGGGCCTGGGTCAGGCATCGGCTCACGCCTGCTGGCGGATCCGGGCGGAGGTCCGCCGCACGTCGGGAGCACCCATCGCCTTGAGGTCGTTCAGCTGATCGCGCAGCATGGCCGCCACCTCGAACTCGAGATTGGCAGCGGCTTCACGCATTTGCCGCTCGAGCGAGGTGATGGCTGCAGCTCGCTTGGCAGGGTCGCGTAGATCGATCCGATCCTGCACCGAAACTTTCGGCTCGGGGCGCTCGGTTCTCGCATCGGCCACGTGGGTGGAGAGCCTGACCTGCTCCATCGATTTGACGATCGAGACCGGAGTGATGCCGTGCTCCTGATTGTACGCCTGCTGGAGCGAGCGGCGGCGGTCCATTTCGTCGAGGGCCCGCTGCATCGACCCCGTTATCCGGTCGGCGTACAGCACTGCCCGACCATTGATGTGGCGCGCCGCCCGGCCTATGGTCTGCACCAGCGAACGATCCGACCGCAGAAATCCTTCCTGGTCAGCATCTAGAATGGCGACCAGGGAGACTTCGGGAAGGTCCAAACCTTCCCGGAGCAGGTTGATGCCGACCAGGACATCGAAGTCGCCGAGCCGCAAGCCGCGCAGGATCTCCATCCGCTCGATGGCATCGATATCCGAGTGGAGGTAGCGCACCCTGACCCCGGCCTGCTGGAGATAGTCGGTGAGATCTTCGGACATTCGCTTGGTCAGCGTGGTCACCAGCACCCGTTCACCCCGGGTTTCCCGGAGCCGAATTTCCGAGAGCAGGTCGTCGACCTGTCCTCGCACCGGGCGCACGTCCACCTCGGGATCAACCAGACCGGTGGGACGGATGATCTGCTCCACGACTGCACCCTGGGAGAGCTGGAGCTCGTAATCACCCGGCGTGGCCGAGAGACTGATCATCTGGGGCACCAGCGACATAAACTCATCGAAGTGGAGCGGCCGGTTGTCCAGCGCCGACGGAAGACGAAACCCGTATTCGACCAGCGTCAGCTTCCGCGCCCGGTCGCCGTTGTACATCCCACCGATCTGGGGAAGGCTGACGTGGGATTCGTCTACTACCACTAGGAACTCGGGCGGGAAATAGTCAATCAGGCAGGCGGGCCGCTCCCCTTCCCGTCGGCCGGTCAGGTGT
>DASRIN010000666.1:0-7274 GCA_035649975.1 Gemmatimonadales bacterium | reverse complement strand
GCGATTCCCACCTGGAAGATGTTTCCCGCGCTGCTCTGCGGGAACTCAGTGATCATCAAGCCGTCGGAAGACGTGCCGCATACGGTGCATCTGCTGGTGGAGATCCTGCTCGAAGCCGGTCTGCCTCCGGAAGTGGTGCAGTTGGTGCATGGCCGGGGAGAGACGGTGGGCAAGGCGCTGGTCGAGCATCCGGAGGTGCCGGTGATCTCGTTTACCGGATCCACGGAAACTGGGTCCATCATCGGGGAGACCTGCGGTCGGATGCATAAGCGGCTCTCGCTCGAAATGGGTGGCAAAAACGCCATGATCGTGATGAACGACGCCGATCTGGACCTGGCGCTCGAGGGGGTGCTCTGGGGCGCCTTTGGAACGACCGGGCAGCGCTGCACCGCCACCAGTCGGCTCATCCTTCACCACGACATTCATGACCGGTTCGTCCGGCGGGTGGTGGAGGCGGCCGAGCGCTTACGCCTGGGCGACGGGCGGCAGGAGAAGACCGACGTAGGACCTCTGATCCATGAGGCCTCGCGGGAAAAGGTGGAGCAGTACGTCGAGATCGGTCGAAAGGAAGGGGCCGAGCTGGTTACCGGAGGCGCCCGGGCTTCGGGCGCGCAGCTCGACGGCGGCTTTTTCTTCCAGCCGACGGTGTTTGCCGGGGTGAAGCCGCGAAGTCGGCTGGAACAGGAGGAAATCTTCGGGCCGGTATTGAGTGTCGTCCGGGTGGACTCGTACGACGAGGCGGTCCGGGTCAACAACGACGTGCGCTACGGGCTCTCCAGCTCGATCTATACCCGTGACGTAAACCTTGCTTTCCGGGCCATGCAGGAGCTGGACAATGGAATCACCTACGTCAACGCGCCCACCATCGGGGCGGAGGCCCATCTTCCCTTCGGTGGCGTGAAGGCTACGGGCAACGGCCACCGGGAGGGCGGCTGGGAGGTCTACGAGTTCTACTCCGAGACCAAAGTGTGCTACGTCGACTTTTCCGGAAAGCTGCAGCGCGCGCAGATCGATACCTACGATGTCTAGTCTTGAGCCACGAGTCACGCTTCCGACCCCTGAGTGCAGTGGTGTTCCCGGTCAAGCCGACCACGTGACGGGTATCACCTCTGCGCGCGACTCGAGACTCGCAACCCGCGACTCGGTTGCGCCTCGTCAAAACAGGGAGTAAGGTTCCCAACATGCGTCCTATGCAGGTCGGTTCCGCGAAGCGAGCTCCCTCGTTCGATGAAGGCTCGCTCGACCAGTACCTCCGAGAAATCAGCAAGTACCCCCTCATCCCGCAGGAGGAAGAGGTCTACCTGGCCCAGCGCATTCGCGCGGGGGACGGGGAGGCGCTGGACAAGCTGGTTCGCAGCAACCTCCGCTTCGTGGTTTCAGTTGCCAAGAAATATCAGAATCAGGGCGTCTCTCTCGCCGATCTGATCAACGAGGGCAACCTCGGCCTCATCCGCGCGGCCCACAAGTTCGACGAGACCAAGGGAATCAAGTTTATCTCCTATGCCGTCTGGTGGATCCGCCAGGCAATCCTGCAGGCGCTGGCGGAGCAGAGCCGGATCGTGCGGGTGCCGCTCAACCGCGCGGGCACGCTGCACCGGATCGGGAAGCGCTCCTCCGCGCTGCTCCAGGAGCTGGGGCGGGAGCCGACGCCGTCAGAAATCGCCGAGGGCATGGACATCTCGATGGAAGAGGTCCAGAAGACCCTTTCGATCTCGCAAAATCACCTCTCGCTCGACGCTCCTCTCACTCCCGGCGAGGACAACAAGCTCCTCGATTACCTCCCCGACACGCAGAATCCCGGTCCCGACTCCGAGACCTTCGAGCACGCGCTCACCGAATCGATCGAAGAGGTGCTCTCGACCCTGAAAGAGCGGGAGGCCAAGATCCTGCGGCTCTACTTCGGCCTCGATGGGCCGGAGCCGATGACGCTGGAGGAGATCGGGAGCCTGCTGGGAATTACCCGCGAACGGGTTCGTCAGATCAAGGAAAAGGCCCTGAGCCGGTTGCGCCACGTCAGCCGGGCCCGGGCCCTCGAAAGCTTCCTCGCCTGATTCGTTATCCCGGGCGAAGCGAGGGATCCTTCGCTTCGCTCAACATCGCCGTTTCGTCGGCCATTTCGTGGTGCACTTCCTTGAGCCTGCCGTTCCGCACGTCATACACAAATCCCCGCACCGTGACGTGGGCCGGGATCAGAGGGCAGGAGATCAGGAAGGCGATGTCCTCGCGTACACTCTCCTCGACATCGCTGAATGGCAGAAAATCAATGTCGCTTGCGTCAGCGCCAAGCTCCTCCTTCAGCCGAGCCTGAAAATCCTGGTTGTTGATAGTGAGCAGTCCGCAGTCGGTGTGGTGGATGACCGCGATCTCGGTGGTACCTTGAAGCCGCTCGGAGATGATCAGCGAACGCAGCGCATCCCGGGCCCTGCCCCCTGCATTTCGGATGATGTGAGCGTCTCCCGCCTGTAACCCAAACGCTCGCGACGGAAAGATGCGAGCGTCCATGCAGGTAACGATGGCGAGTCGTTTCGCCGGGGGCCGGGGCAGGTCCCCCCACGTGAACGCCCTGGCATACTCGTCGTTGGCGCGCAGCAGATCATCGCTGGCAGACATGCGGTCTCCTCGCTTGAGTCGGATCGGCCGGATCGTCGGCCAGCCTCCCCCTAACTTTCGTGCATCCGGTCGCCCGCGCCAGGGGTTCATGCGCGCGGGCCAGGACGCGCTTGCTGCACGACCCGCACGAGGTCATTCTTCGGCGTTCGCGATCCAGTCCTCTGCCGCTTCAGCTGACTCTATGGCCAGCAACGCCTCATTCGACATCTCGACCGGTGCCGACCTGCAGGAGGTCGACAATGCCGTCAACCAGACGCTGAAGGAGATTGCCCAGCGATACGACTTCAAGGGCACTCACTGCAGTGTGGATTTCGACCGGCCCAAGGCCGAGATCCGGCTCAGCGCCGATGATGAGTATCGGATGGAGGCGCTGGTGGACGTGCTTAAGACCAAGATGATCAAGCGCTCGGTGCCGGTGAAAAATCTGGACCTGGGAGACCTGGAGCAGGCCACCGGCCAGACGGTGCGCCGCACCCTCAAGCTCACCCAGGGTATCTCGCAGGACGTCTCCAGGCGGATCGTGAAGGCAATCAAGGATCACGGGTTCAAGAAGGTCCAGGCCGCAATCCAGGGAGATGAAGTGCGGGTGACCGCTCCTTCCCGGGACGAGCTGCAAGCCGTAATCGCCTTCCTCCGGGCACAGGACTTCGGGATCGAGCTCAAGTTTGGTAACTACCGGGGCTGAGCAGCCGGATTTCTGGCAGCACGGAGTGCCCCTGCTGCTGGTGGCGCTCGCGGGCTGCGTGTCCGGATCGGTCCCCGCCGCCCGTCCCGCTCCGCGGCCCATTCCCAGGGTCGAGCCCACCCCTCCCCGGGTTGAGCCCACCCCTCCCCGGGTTGGGCCCACCCCCATCGTTCACAATGATCCCGAGATCCGGGTCGGCCTGGTGACCGGTGCTTCCGGGGTCACAGTTGGCGGCAGCGACGCGGTGGTGGTGAACCAGCCGGACGGGTCTCGGATCATCACGATCCCAGCGGGGGAGACCTGGCAGCTCTCGCCTGCCGGGGCCCGGATCACGCTGCGAAGTCCTGGCGGCTGGACCTCGGTGCCCTATGACGCGATGGCGCTCGCCGCGAGCGGGCCTTCGGCGACCCTGCGGGTCAACGGGCGGTTCTACCGCGGCCTGCTCGATATCCTGCGTGACTCCACCGGGCTCACGGTGGTGAACCGAGTCGGCATGGAGGCGTACCTTCTGGGAGTGGTGTCAGCCGAGATGGGACGGCGCAACTTCGCTGAACAGCCGGCGCTGGAGGCGCAGGCCGTGGTGTCGCGGACCTTCGCGCTCCGAAATCTAGGGAAGTGGAAGGCCCGAGGGTTCGATCTCACCGCCGGCGTATCCGATCAGGTCTACGCTGGTGCCGGCGCCGAGACGCCCGAGGGACGCTCTGCGGTGCGGCAGACTCGCGGACAGATCGTGACCTACGACGGCGCGCCGATCGAAGCCTTCTTCTATTCTACTTGCGGCGGGCACACCGCTGACGGGTACGAGGTCTTCCGCGGCGCCCGGCGGCCGTATCTCCGATCCATCGCCGACCGGGCGGAGGATGGATCGGACTACTGCAGCATCTCCCCTCGCTATCGCTGGCACGAGGAGTGGACTGATGCATCGCTCCGGGCCACCCTGGAGCGGAACCTTCCCCCGGTCGCCGGAGTGAACGGAAAGGACGTGCGGCAAGTGAGAGACATTCGAGTCGCCCGGCGCACATCCTCGGGGCGGGTGGATCAGCTCGCGATAGCGCTAGGAGGACCGGAGATTCGGGTCAACGGGCTCGCCATCCGGCAGGTGCTGCGTCCATTATCAGGCGAACTGCTGCGAAGCAATGCGTTCATCCTGTCGGCAACCGGGGCGGGAGAACGGGTCACCCATCTCACTGCGGATGGCATGGGAGCCGGACATGGCGTCGGCTTCTGCCAGTGGGGCGCGGTGGGCCGGGCGCGGGCAGGGCAGGGGTACGAGCAGATCCTGGCGGCGTACTTCCCCGGTACCAGAGTCGTACGCCGTTACTGAGGAGGAGATCTCATGACCGCGGGCCCGAGCGGAGCTGACAGGCCGCGACTCAGAGTGGGGATCGTGGGAGGCGGCACCATTACCCAGGTGGCGCACCTCCCGGTCCTCAAGAAGATGCGCACCGTCGAGATCCCGGCTATCTGCGACATCGACCAGCAGAAGGCGCGAGCCCTGGCCGATCGCTTCGGCGTGAAGGACGCCTTCGACGATATCGAGGACCTGCTCAAGTTCGAGACCCTGGATGCCGTCGTAATCTGCTCACCGACCCATCTGCACGAGTCCCATATCCAGGCGGCGCTGTCGGCCAAGGTGCATGTGTTGGTGGAGAAGCCGCTCGCGATGTCCGCGGCCAGCGTGCAGCGGATCATGCGCACGGTCGAAAAACAGGACCGCGTGGTGATGGTCGGGATGAATCACCGCTACCGGCCGGACGTCCAGATCGTCCGCAGCTTCGTGCAGAGCGGTGAGCTGGGCAGCATCGAGAGCGTGCGAGGAAGCTGGCACGTGTTCCGTCCCGGCCGCACCCAGTTGGGTTGGCGGCTCCGCAAGGACCAGGCGGGTGGCGGCGCTATGCTCGATCTGGGTCTCTCCATCCTGGACCTGGGACTCTGGCTGGGGGGGAGCTCCACCCCGGTGCGAGTCAGCGCCAGTCTGGACCCCCTGGTGCGGGACCGCGGAGTGGAGCAGTCGGGCAGCGCCTTCGTCGTATGTGAGAACGGGATGTCGATCTTCGTCGACGTAACCTGGCGCCATCTGGGCGAGGGGGAGCGCTTCGGGGTCGGACTGAGGGGGAGCAAGGGGAGCGCGGGCATCAATCCGCTCAACGTCTGGAAGGAGCTGCACGGGATGGCGGTCGACGTCTCCCCCACTGGTTCGGTGAGCCGGGAGAACGCCTTCACCGCTTCCTACCGCGCCGAGTGGGCCCATTTCCAGGCAGCCATCGCGGGCGATGCCAAGGTGCCCGCGCTCAAGGAGCACCTCACTCTTCACCAGGTGGTCGACGGGATCTACCGGGCCGCGACTGAGCGACGAGATGTGGAGTTGTGAGGGCGGGCGGTCAGGCGGTCAGGCGGTCAGCCGGTCAGGCGGTCAGCCGGTCAGTCGGTCACAGAGCTGGGGTCTTCAGGTCCTTGGGTGGGGCAGTTTGCCTGGGCTGCTCTCTGTGCTTCGCTGTGCTAGGCTTCGCGAATGATCTGGTAGCCCAAAGTCAACCGGCCGACCGTCCGACCGCCCGACCGCCTGACCGACTGACCGTCTATCTCATGACCATGGGTCCCGGCAAGCGGGTCTGGGAGCGCTTCGGTCATAACGCCATCTGGATCCACGATCCCGTCGCCGGCACCGACCAGACCTACAACTACGGGCTCTTCGACCTCAGGCAAGAGAACTTTCTGCTCCGTTTTGTTCAGGGGCGCATGTGGTATTGGATGCGCGGCTTTCCGGCGCAATCCTATGTCGAAAGCTACCGGCGGGACAACCGCTCGGTCTGGGTTCAGGAGCTGGAGATGGCCCCTGAGGCAAAGCGGGAGCTGCAGCGGTTCCTCGAATGGAACGAGCGCCCGGAAAACCGCTACTACCACTACGACTACTACCGCGACAACTGCTCCACCCGCGTCCGTGACGCACTCGACCGCGTGCTCGGCGGACAGGTTCGAAGCCAGATGGCCGAGGCCCCAGCGGGCACGACCTATCGGTTCCACACCCAGCGGCTCACCGCCAACGATCCGCTCGTCTTCACCGGACTGCTGCTCGCGCTAGGTCAACCCGCAGACCGGCCGATCACGAAATGGGAGGAGATGTTCCTTCCGCTGTCAATGCGGGAACACTTCCGGAATCTCACCGTGCGGCTGCCGGATGGCCGCCAGGCGCCGCTGGTGAAATCGGAGCGCACTCTGTTCGAGTCGACCGCACCGCTCCCGCCGGATCGTCCACCCAACTGGACCGCGGCTTATTTCCTGATCGGACTCGCGATCGGTGGCCTGGTGTTCGCGCTGGCCTTGGCTGCGCGCCGCAACCAGTGGGCGCGGTACGGGTTTCTCACAGTCACCTGGATCTGGCTGCTGATCTCGGGCATTGCCGGTCTGGTGCTGGCCGGACTCTGGGGACTCACCGATCATGCCGCTGCGTATCGGAATGAGAACGTGCTCCAGGCGGACCTCCTGGCGCTGGCGCTTCTCTGGTACGTCACCCGGCTGGCATTCGATTCTTCGAAAGCGAGGAGTCCCCCGATTCTCCTGGCCGGGATCATCGCCGGGCTCTCGCTTCTGGGAGGCCTGCTCCAGCTGCTGCCTGCCTTCCAGCAGGTGAACGCTCCCATCATCGCGCTGGCGCTTCCAGCGCATTGCGGAGTGCTGGCGGCCGCCCGGAGTCTGGCGAGAGGCTAAGGCACCCCTACCCGCCGGGCGCCTTCCCTCGCCTCGGGATAGTTGGGGAAAGTGGAGAGCGCCTGGTTGTACTGCTGCGCTGCCTTGGAGCGGTCGCCCTGGCGCTCGTATAGCAGGCCCAGGCTGTAATGGGTGAGAGCCTTGGTAGGAATCGCCTGGCTGGCGGAGTCCGCGAGTGGCGAGCGGCCCGCTGCGGGGTTGGCTTCCGCCAGTACCTTGTGACCCACCGTCTGCACTATGCGATACAGCTGTGCCCAGTCCTGCAGCTGGG
>DASRIN010000665.1:0-8555 GCA_035649975.1 Gemmatimonadales bacterium | reverse complement strand
GACCCGACGCCACTGTGAGTCTTTGAGCGAGCTGACCCGGGAGGAAGCCGAAGCGCTGGGGCCGGTGCTCCACTCGGCGACCCGAGCCCTGGAGCAGGTGACCGCGGCCGAGCGAATTTACGCGGTCTCCTTCAACGAGCGGGTACGCCACCTGCACTTCCTGATGCTCCCGCGGACCCGAGGCATGCCGCGGGGCCACGTGATCTCCGACCTGTACCGCCGGGCGCGCAATCTCCTTCGACAGCTTTATCTACTGCGCAACCCTACCGCTGCCGAGCGGGCCGCCGCCGCCGCGCGGATCAAGGAGGTGTGGCTGCGCTGATGGAGTGGTCCATCGCCCGGCTCGAGACGGAAGCCGACGCCGAGGCCTGCGCCCGGCTGATGGCGAGCTCCGAGCCCTGGCTCACCCTGGGCCGCACCTACGAAGCATCGCTTGCGATCATTCGAGATTCCACCCGAGAGGTGTTCGTGCTGTGCGACGGCACCAGGAAGCTCTCGGGGTTTCTCATCCTCTGTTTGACCGGAGCGTTCGTCGGCTACATCCAGACCATCTGCATCGACCCGGACTGCCGGGGACAAGGGCTGGGCACCAGACTGCTGGCATTTGCCGAGGAACGGATTCTGAGCCAGTTCCCCAACGTCTTCATGTGTGTATCCTCGTTCAATCACGATGCGCGGCGGCTGTACGAGCGGCTAGGCTATCGGGTCGTAGGCGAGCTGAGCGACTACATCGTGGCCGGCCATTCCGAGATTCTGCTGCGGAAGACACTGGGGCCGCTGGCGCGTCTTCCAGACCGGAAGTAGGATCGAGGATGCGTGAAGCCCGACTACGACCGGAGTTCGCCGATCTCTATCCCACTCTGACTCCGGGCCAGTGGGAGCCGGCGGCTCGAATTGCCGAGGTGGTGCTGGCCCGATTTCTCCTGTCGCAAATCTCCGAGGCCCCGCTGCAGGACCGTATTCTGGACGAGAGGCACTTCGAGTTCCGAGGAGAGACGCCGGACGGGACGCCTCGCCAGCCTCCCGGTTCCCGGGCGAGGGACGTCGCCTCCGGTGCGGCCGAGGAGTAGATGGAAGACCTCCGCTATCCGGTCGGGCGTTTCGAGTTTGCCGGCCGCATGTCGCCCCAGCTACGAGAACAGTGGACCGCTGAAATTGCGGCGGCGCCGGGTGCACTCCGCGCGGCGGTGGCCGGACTCGGCCCGCAACAACTCGACACGCCCTATCGGGAGCAGGGCTGGACGGTACGTCAGGTGGTTCACCATGTACCGGACAGCCATCTCAATGCCTACATCCGCATCAAGCTGGCTCTCACCGAAGATGAGCCGACCATCAAGCCCTATGAGCAGGACCGCTGGGCGGAGCTGCCCGATGTCCGCACCACGCCGGTGGAGACATCCCTGACTCTGCTCGAGTGCCTGCACCGGCGCTGGGTATTGCTCCTTCGGGAACTCGAGCCTGGCGATTTCGCCCGCCGGTTCCGGCATCCGGAACAGGGTCGGAGCATCGGGCTGGACGAGGTGCTGGCGATGTATGCCTGGCACGGCCGCCACCACGTTGCCCAGATCACGTCGCTTCGCAGTCGCATGGGTTGGAGCTGAGCCCGACAGTCAGACCGCCGCTAACCGGGAGGTGATTATCTCCGCCGCGATCTTCCTTCGAACCGCCGGCCTGCTCATTCTCTCCAACATCTTCATGACCTTCGCCTGGTACGGGCACCTCAGGAACCTGGGGAACCGGCCCTGGTACTTCGCGGCGGTGGTGAGCTGGGGCATCGCGCTGTTCGAGTATCTGCTCCAGGTGCCGGCAAACCGGATCGGATACACCGCATTTTCCCTGTCACAGCTCAAGATTCTGCAGGAGGTGATCACCCTGCTCGTCTTTGCACCGTTTGCAGTGTTGTACATGCGACAGCCGATCAAGCTGGACTATCTATGGGCGGCGCTGTGCCTGGTCGGCGCGGTGTATTTCGTCTTCCGCTCGCCTTCGGCGTGACCCCGCTCCGACTGCTTTACTCGGTTCTGGTAGTCGCTCTCCTGCCTTCGGCGCTGGCAGGCCAGGGCCGCCGGGAGCGAAGCCGGGATTTGGGAATCCCGCTGGAGGGCACCACTGGTCCGCTCAACGCGATCACCGATGTGCCCGGGGTAACCGTCGGGCACACCACGGTGATCCGCGGGTCCGGGCCGCTGCGCGTCGGCGAAGGGCCGGTCCGCACCGGAGTCACCGCAGTCTTTCCCCGGGGCCGGGGAGACCTGGAGCCGGTCTTTGCCGGCTGGTTCAGCTTGAACGGCAATGGCGAGATGACGGGCACGGCGTGGCTGGACGACTATGCCCTCATGCTGTACCCGGTGACGATCACCAACACCAACAGCGTGGGTGTCGTGCGAGACGCCGTCATCGAGTGGGGACGCACCCGGGTTCCGGGGGTGTTCAACTGCTGTTTGCCGGTGGTGGCCGAGACCTGGGACGGAGACCTCAGCGACATTTACGGCTTTCACATCAGGAAGGAGCATGTGTTTGCCGCGTTTGATTCCGCCAAGGCCGGACCGGTGCCGGAGGGGAACGTCGGCGGCGGCACCGGCATGCAGTGCCTGGGGTTCAAGGGCGGCATCGGTACGGCCAGCCGGCGATTGGACCCGAAACTGGGAGCCTTTACCGTTGGGGTGCTGGTGCAGTGCAACTTCGGGCGGCGGCGCCAGCTCCGGATTGCCGGTGTGCCGGTGGGCCAGGAGATTGCCGACCTGGAGCCGTGTTACGACACCAGTCGGCCGCTTACCCGGGAGCAGGCGCCCATGCGCTGCCCTGGGGCCCGCCCCTCGGCGGCTCAGGAGCATGGCTCCATCATCGTGGTCATTGCTACCGACGCTCCGCTACTCCCTCACCAGCTCCGCCGGGTGGCTCGCCGCGCTGCCCTGGGAATTGGCCGGATGGGTGGCATAGCCGGCTCCGCGTCGGGCGATCTGTTCCTGGCCTTTTCCACCACACCCACCGGAAGCTCCGACCCCGGTCCTGTCACCGCAGTGCGGATGCTGCAGGACGAGCGCATCGATCCGGTCTACCAGGCCACAGTGGAGGCAACCGAAGAGGCCATCGTCAATGCACTGCTGGCGGCTCAGACCATGACCGGCGCCGACGACCTCAAAGTCCCTGCCCTGCCCCACGATCGGCTGCGGACCATTCTGAAAAAGTACGGCCGGCTGACGCGCTGAACCGTTACGACTTCTCCCCGTCCCAACCTCCCGCTGCCACCGGGTGAAAGTTCCGCCAAATAGATAAGTACGGAGTGATCATCAGCTCGATGAAGCGGGGCAACGCGGTTTGAAAGGGAAAGCGGCGCCTAAACTCGATTGCGGTGAGACCCAGCATGGCCCGCAGGTGGCGGCCAAAGCTCTGGGGCGACGAATACTCCAGCCGATAGGAGACATCAGCCACCGACAGCCCCGCCGTATCGAACAGGTGGGCCGCATGCAGCAGACGAATGGCGGCGAGATAGTTCTTGGGCGAGGGAAGCCCGGCCCGGGCGAAGCGCGACATGAGGGTGCTGGGCCGCACGTAGAGCCTCTGTGCCAAATTCGTAACAGTGGGAGTGTCAGGTGCGAGCCGGATCATGGCCTCCACAAACAGGCGGGCATCGGCCGGCGCCCCAGCCAGGGCTTCCAGGATCGGTCCCTGAATTCTGGCAACGGCTCTGGTGGCCGGCTGACCCACGATCTGGCGGAGGCGACTCCAGCCGGTGGGAGAGGTGACATCCACCACCTGGCGGACGCCGGAGGCACCAAGCCGAAGCAACATTTCGGTGGCGCTGGGATCGTGATGCGACACCAGCGCAACGGTGGGAATTCCGGGAAACTCTCGAACCAGATGCCCCAGCGCTGCGACCTGCTCCGGATGACACCGGTGCACCGATACCAGAACGGCGTCGACCGGCCGCTCTCGGACTATGCGCACCGCCTCGGGGATCGAGTCGCGATGCAGCACCGCGAAACAGCCGCTGCCGGCAGCATCTACCCGAGGTCGTTCGACCGGGAGAAGGACGGTTGCCACGGTCGGGGAAGCCTCGGTCGAGCCGAACACCACATTGTCCTCCCGGTAGGTCGTGCGGGAGGGTACCTCTTCGACGTCAAACAAGATTAAATCTGAAACGGAGCGAAGCTCGGCTCCGTCGGGTTCAAAAGGCACGCAGCACGGAGTGGCAGCGACCACACCACGGGCAACGTTCCGGGCTGTGGGTTGGTCCAATTGAGGTATATTCTCAAGTCACTTTTTCCGGTCTCACGTGAGCGATACCACCCTCGATCTTTTCGCCGCGCTGCAAGCGGCGCTCGGGCCGCAGTACCGCCTCGAGCGCGAGCTTGGCCGCGGAGGAATGGGGGTGGTGTTCCAGGCGACCGACCTCACGCTCGACCGCCGAGTCGCCATCAAGGTCGTTCACCCGGAGCTCGCGCCGCACGAGTCGATCACCCGACGCTTCCTCGCCGAAGCGCGCACCATTGCGCGCCTGCGCCACCCCAACATCGTTGCCATCCACGCCGCCGGGAGTGCGGACGGGCTGCTGTACTATGTGATGGACGAGATCGCCGGTGAGAGCCTGCGTGAGCGGCTCACCCGCAGCGGAAAGTTGGATATCGGAGAGACTGCCCGAATCGTTTCGGATCTCGCTGCCGCGCTCGATGCTGCCGGTCGCGCTGGGGTAGTTCACCGGGACGTCAAGCCGGAGAACGTGCTGCTGGATCAGGCGAGCGGGCGTGCCCTGCTTGCCGATTTCGGTATCGCTCGAGCCATCGCGGCCGATTCCACCGGCTCGAGCACCGGCCAGGGCGTGGCCGTGGGAACACCGGTGTACATGAGTCCGGAACAAGCGGCCGGCGAGGAGATCGATACCCGGAGCGACCTCTACGCCCTGGGCATCGTGGCCTATGAGATGCTGGCCGGTCATCCGCCTTTCCAGGGCTCCCACCGCGTGGTCGTATCCAAGCACATCGCCGAACGGCCCGCGCCCATCGACCGGGTGCGCCCCGAGACCCCGCGCGAGCTGGCAGCAGCCATCATGCGCTCGCTGGAGAAGCAGCCGACGGAGCGCTGGCAAACCGGTGAAGAGCTGCGCCAGGCCATCGCCGGCGAACGGGATCTTCCCCACTCGCCCCGGCGCAAGCGCGGGCGACTGCTGCTGGCTGGAGCCGTTGCGCTCGCAGTGCTCACCGCGACAATCGGCATCATCCGCCGCAATCCCGGCCCGCCGAGTGGGGTCAACCCCCGGCACTCCATTTTGGTGCTCCCCTTCAACAACCTGCGAGAGGATCGGAGCGTCGATTGGCTGCGCGACGGCAGCGTCAGCATGCTGGGATTGAATCTGTCGCAATGGAACGATCTGACGGTGGTGGATCACGAGCGGCTGCACGACCTCCTGACCCGTCACCGGCTCAAGGTAGGTGACCAGATCGGGCTGGACATGGCCCGGCGGCTCGCCCGTGATGCCGGAGTCTGGACCGTCGTTCTAGGCGACTTTACGCCGGCGGGAGACTCGATCCACCTGGTGGCTCGGGTCTTCGATGTGGCCAGCGGAAGCCGGGTGGATGTGGCGCGGGTGGATGACCTGGCCGGCCAGGACGTGCGCCCCCTGTTCGATCAGCTGGCCGCCAAGCTCCTCGACCTCTCGGGCGCGCCTAACGAGATCCGGATCGGACTGGCCCGCTCCACCACCGGCTCCCTGGAAGCCTTTCGCGCCTATCTCCGGGGGGTGGACCAGCTCAACCGGTGGGATCTGATCGGCGCCCAGCGGGACCTGGAGCGGGCCATTGCCTTGGACAGCACCTTCGGCCTGGCCTATTACAAGCTCGCCCTGACCCGAGGCTGGATGGCAGGAACCGAGGACTCGGTATCCGACCAACTCATGCTCCGGGCGACCACCCACTCGGCCAACCTCCCGGCTCACGAGCGCACCGTCATCAACGCCTACCGGGCATTTATCGGGGACCAGTACGAGGAAGCCCGGTCGCTCTACCAGCAGCTGCTGGCGCAGAACAAGGGAGACGCCGATGCCTGGTATGGCTTGGGCGACGCCTGGTTCCACGATACGGCAGGCACCTACGAGGCGCCCTTCTGGACCCAGTCACTGCGGGCGTTCAAGCGGGCACTGGCGCTCGACCCCAACTACGCGCTGGCCTACGATCATGTGCAGTTCATGCTGGGCGTTGCGGCAGCGAGCTACCCGGCATACGCCCTGCTTCCCGGTGATTCCTTCGCCATCACCCGCACCTCGAGCGGCCGGCCCATACTGGACAGCGCGACCGTGCGGGCAGCAGTCCAGCGGGCTCGCTCGGAGGCGCTCGCCACGGCGCGGAGCTGGGTCTCCTCCCAGCCCACCACGCTGCGGGCCCACGGTGCCATGGTCAACGCATACGTGTCGGCCGGGAACTACAACGGCGCATTATCCGAGCTGGAGCGTTTCCGCCTGGCCACGCCGGAGCATCCTGAGCTGCCTTTCGTCGAGGCCCGGGTGCGCTTTGCCTCCGGGGATGTGGATCGCGCCGCGGCCCAGCTGCGGACCGCGCTGGATACGGTCGCCTCGAAGGACTTCCGGCTCTATCGGGGCACCTCGACAGTGGTCAGCGACATTGCTGCAGCGGCCAACGTGTTCGCCTACCAGGGCGACCTGAACAATGCCGCCAAGGCCCTGGACCTGGCGGATCAGGTGCGACGCGAGGTGGCATTTCATCCCGAGTGGCCGGGCTCAAAGGGTTACGGCTGGCGTCGAGCGATGCTCGGTGAGCTGTACGCGGCTGCAGGGGCCCCCCCGGCTGCGCTGCGACAGATCTGGCAGGCAGCCGCCGAAGCGGCTCGGATGGCACCGGCCGATGAGCGGAAGCACATCGTTCATAGCGGCGCCAGTGCCGCGATTGGCCTCTTTACCGGGCTGGCCGCCGACACGACTGCGCTGCAGGAATTGGGGGTCATCTCCGGCGAGCCGGCGGCCAAGGAAGTGCGCGCCCTGCTGGCGATCAGTCGAGGCGATTCGGCCGTGGCCCGGCGGGCGCTGGCCGAGGCCCAGGCTACCCCGTACGGCAAGCACAGCATGTATCGAGTGCTGAACGAGCCTTTGGCGGCGCAGGCCTACTATCTCCTCGGGGAGTACGAAACTACCCTTCGGCTGCTCGATGGCTATCAACCCTCGGCCCTGCAGACCGGCGGCTTTGATTCTGGTTGGGGGATGCTGGGCCGGGTTCGGCTGCTGCGGGGTGCAGCGTACGAGCGGCTGGGGCGGCGGGCGGAAGCGAGAGAGCAGTACCGGCAGGTTCTGGCGCAGTGGAGGAAGGCGGACCCGGCGCTGCAGCCTTTCGTGCAGCAGGCGGAGCGGGGGCTGGCGCGGGTGGGGACGGCGGGGTGAGGAAAGCGGGGCAGCCAGGGGCGGCGGGGCCGCGGGGCGGGGAGAGTTTGGCCAGAAGATCATGGGCCATCGAAGGTTGCTGCCCCGCTGCCCCGCCGCCCCGCTTCAAGCTATATTTCGCCCACTGGTCAGGAACGATGGTCGCGGGACCGCAAGGCTCCCGAGGAAAGTCCGAGCTCCAACGGGTAGGCTGCCAGGTAACGCCTGGGCGCCGCAAGGCGACGGAAAGGGCCACAGAGAACAGACCGCCTCTGCGGTACGCCGCAGAGGTAAGGGTGAAACGGTGGGGTAAGAGCCCACCGCGCTGCTGGCAACAGTAGCGGCACGGTAACCCCCAGCCGGAGCAAGGCCAAATAGGCGGCGAGGTGTGACCCACACCGTCCATCCCGGCTCGTCAGAGCAGGGAAGCCGCGGGTAGGCTGCTAGAGGTGGTCGGCGACGGCCATCCCAGACAGATGACCATCTCCCTGGTTTCCAGGGACACAGAACTCGGCTTACGGCTCGACCAGCAGCGGCCCTCCGGATACTCTCCGGAGGGCTGTTGGTTTTGAGGCGAAAGGCCGGTTACCTTTTTGCTCCTTGCCCCAGATCGGTGGAGAATCAATGCTGCCACGAATAACCGTCTTTGCCGCTCTTGCCACCGGCGTGGGTCTGCCAGCCTCGGTGCTCGAGCCGAGCACTGCCCCGACCCAAGCCAAGTACCGGATCGATCAGACCCTCGAGCAGGAGATAGATGCCAGCGGCGCCGGCGGGGCCAAGGAGAAGCTGAGCTTCCGGACCAGCAGCTTTGTCACCGTCCTCCTAGCCGATAGCGCCGGCGGAAAAGCCATGCGGGTCGTTATCGACTCAGTGCGGGGAGACAGTGCCACACCGATTCCCCGGGCGGTGCTGGACAGCGTGCGAGGCGCGGAGTTCCACGGCTTCCTGAACCGAGCCGGCAAGCCCAGTGGCCTGGAGCCTTCAGGCAAGGTTCCCGCGGCAGCCCAGATCCAAAGCCTCCTGAGCGACTTCTTTCCCTGGGTTAAGGTCGGCCTGAAGGCGGGCCAGAGCTGGAGCGATACCACCTCGAAGAGCAACGGTAGCGGGCCGGACAGCGTGACGGTAAGCCGCATCAGCGCCTACAAGGCGGCGACCGCCACCCGGGATTCACGCAAGGCCATTCTGGTTCAAC
>DASRIN010000664.1:0-12783 GCA_035649975.1 Gemmatimonadales bacterium | reverse complement strand
CGGCCAGGTTGTAGATGGCGATGTCGTCACCCAGGACGGTATAGCGCTCGGCCTGCTGGGCAGCGAGCCGTCCCGAGAGGGCGAGAACGAGGATGAATGTGGGGATCCAGCGGGTTGGTCGGGTCACGGGCACCGGCATGGAGATCACTCCGCAATGAGGAAACTGGCGCTTTAGACGGATCGTAGGCCCGGAAGGTTGCAGCGTCCCGGGCTGGCGCCTCCCTGGCGAGGCCATATAGTAGAGGCTCCGGCCAGTGACGCCGGCTCCCCCAGGCAGGCCACTTGATCGACATACTGCCGCGGCTCTCCGCCGCCTTCTCCTCCCAATATGCCATCGAGCGCGAGCTCGGCCATGGGGGGATGGCTACGGTCTACCTGGCTCAGGATCTGAAGCACCACCGCCGGGTCGCCCTGAAGGTGCTGCGACCGGAGCTGACCGCCGCACTGGGTCCCGAGCGGTTCCTCCGCGAGATCCAGACGGCCGCCGGGTTTGACCATCCCCACATAGTCCCGGTCTACGATTCTGGAGAGGCGCAGGGTTTCCTCTACTACGTGATGCCGTACGTGGGAGACGTGTCCCTCCGGCGGCGCCTGAGCCAGGAAGGCCGGCTCCCGATCGACAATGCGATGGAGATCGCCTGCGAAGTTGCCAACGCTCTGGCTTACGCCCACGGGCGGGGCATCGTGCACCGCGATATCAAACCGGAGAACATCCTGCTCGCGGAAGGCCATGCGAGGGTGGCTGATTTCGGAATTGCCCTGGCGATCAGCGCCGCGGTGACGGCGGAACACGAGGCGCTGACCGGCACCGGATTCATTCTGGGGACCCCGCTGTACATGAGCCCCGAGCAGGTAGCGGGAGACCATCGGATCGACGGCCGATCCGATCTCTACAGCCTGGGATGTGTGCTCTACGAGATGCTCACCGGCGAGCCGCCGTTCCGGGGGCCGAGCCCACAGTCGGTGGCATCGCAGCACGCCCTCGACTCCGCGCCCCTGGTCAGGTCCAAGCGACCGGAGGTCCCGGCCCGGCTGGAGCAGGTCGTGGTGAAAGCGCTCCAGAAATCGCCGGCCGACCGGTTCGCCACCGCGGCAGAATTCGAGGCGGCGCTTCCCCGGCATACCACGCCGACGGAGTCGGAGGCCACCACGCTTCCGGTCCCGGTCCTCCGGCGCCGGCAGAGGCTGTCTCGTATCGGCTGGGCCGCTGCCGGCGCGCTCACCCTGGCGGCCGCCTTCACTGCCACGGCGTTCCACCGCCACGGTGCGCCGGTGATGGATCAGTCGCTCTATATGGTGTTGCCGTTCCGGCACCGGGCCGAGTCGGTCCCACGGCTGCTCAACGGAGACCAGTGCGAGTCGCTGCTGCACGACGCCCTGGCCCGCTGGCGGGGAGTGCAGATGGTGGACCCGCTCTGGGTGGCCGATGCTCGCGAGCGTCGCGGCCGCACCACCAACATCAGCGACGGCCTGGCCATCGCGCGGGAGCGCCGGGCGGGGCGCGTGGTGGTGGGAGAGGTGTGGGAGTTCAAGGACACGGTCTACGTGCGGGGATTGCTGTACGATCCCTCGGGCTCATCGCGCCTGATTCGGGAGCATGCCATCCGCATCGCGCCGGACCTGAGCGACGTCGAGGCCCGCTTCCGGGAGCTGGCTGACTCGCTGCTGGTGGGCGGCGCCGCGGCGGCGGGGGCTCCGCCTCGCGGCGGCGGCCGGCTGTCGCTCCCTGCCTGGCGTGCGTTCCAGGATGGCTACCTCGCGCTGCAGCGCTGGCAGCTGGATTCGGCCAGGACGCGGTTGCAGCGCGCGCTCGCGATCGATCCCACCTACGGGATGGCCCAGCTGTGGCTGGCCCAGGTCATGGCCTGGACCGGTGAGGAGGCGAGGTCGTGGCGGCAGCTCGCCGCCGGCGCGCTCGCTTCGGAAGACAGCCTGGCCCCGCGCGACCGCGGCATGGCCGAGGGACTGCTTGCGCTTTCCGAGGGACACTATCCCGAAGCATGCGAAGACTTCCGCAAGCTGATCGCGCGGGACTCACTCGACTTCACCGCCTGGTTCGGGCTGGGGGACTGCCAGGGGAAGGATCCGCTGGTGGTGCGCGATGCCGCGAGTCCCTCCGGCTGGAAGTTCCGGGGCAGCTACCACGGCGCGGCGTCGGCCTATCGCCGGGCGCTCGAGATCGTGCCCTCGGTGCATCTCGCGTTCCGGGGCGAGGCCTTCGGCCGGCTGCCGGCGCTGCTCTACACCGAATCCAATCAGATCCGGCAGGGTTATGCCCTGACGCCGGACACCGTGCGCTTCGGCGCCTTTCCGGCGACGGAGCAGGATACGCTGCAATTCATTCCCCGGCCGATTGCCGACGTCGTGGCTGCAGTGCCGGGCGCCATTCCGGCCAGCCTCAACGCGGCGGTGGCTCGCAACCGGGAGCTGATGCGGGAGATCGCGACCACCTGGGTTGCAGCCTTTCCCCAGCGGGCCGAGGCCCACGAGACCATGGCGCTGGTGCTGGAGACGATGGGTGAGCTGACCCTGGGCCGAAAGAAGAATCTCTCGGCGCTGAGCGAGATCCGCCGGGCCCGGGCCACCGCGGCCGATCCCCATGCGGCGCTGCATCTGGCCAATATGGAGGTTCGGTTCCGGCTCAAGTCGGACCAGCTGGCAGCGGCGCGGGCGCTGGCCGATTCGATGCTGGCGGCCAATCCCAATCCCACCATGGATGATGCCCGGCAGCTGCGAGGCCTGGCGGCGCTGACCGGCCACGTGCACCAGGCGGCACAGCTACAGCGGCGGGCGGCGCCCGACTTCACCTTCCTGACCTCGGAGTGGGAAGAGGTCACCGTCCCGCTGCCACTCACCGACGCCGCGCTGGGCCTGTTTGCTTATGCCTCGTTCGGTACGCCGAAGGACAGTCTGATCGAGCTGGAGCGGCGGATCGAGCGGCTGATTCCAAGCTACGTGGAGTCGAGACTCCGCCGGGTGACCCGGGAGGCGCTGCTGGACAACCCCGCCGTGCTCTCATTTCCTGAGAGGGGCTTCCGGCCGGTGCATCGTCCCAAGGCTGGAGGCAACTACCTGCTGGAGATGCAGTGGCTGCTCGCGCAGGGCGACAGCGCGGCGCTACGAAGAAGCTTCAGCGAGCTGGACTCGCTGCGGCGCACTACCCGGCCGGGGGAGGTTGCCTTCGACGCCACCTACCACGAAGCCATCCTGCTGCTGCAACTGGGTGACACGACTGGAGCCGTGCGGCGGCTCGATCTCTCGCTCAACGCACTTCCCACACTGGGCACTTACCTGCTCGATCAACTACCTCAAGTAGCCACCCTGGTGCGCGGCATGGCGCTTCGGGCCGAGCTGGGGGCCCGCCGCGGAGAGTCGGACACCGCGCGGGAATGGTCGAGGAAAGTCCTGGTTCTCTGGTCCCATGCCGATCCGGGGCTGGAGCCAACGCTGGCGAAGATGCGGGCAATCGCAGGCTAGTCCTGATTCAGCACCACATTTAGCACCCTCAACCCCCGGAGGATGGTATGGCAAGGACGTATGTCCGCCTGCTGGTGCTCGGCTGCGCCGCGATCGGCTGCGCCGGCGGCGTGCCCAAGCCCGATTTCGTGACCCCGTTCGACAAGGCCAGCCCCCGAGAGATTCAGGACTATCTGGGGAAGCTGGAGTTCGACCACCGGGACGGTGTGGGTGACGATCAGATCCTCCTGCTCGGCTGTCCCGATGCATGTCGATCCGGCCCGCGGGTGGCTGTCTACCCGGAGCGCAGGAGTCACGGGAACAGCGAAAAGAACCTCGCCACCGGCCCGGGGCGTATCGTAGCGACGATCATCAATAAGGATTCCACGGACTACGCCCCGCTGAATCTCCGCGCCGGCGACACGCTGTATTGGGCGGTTGACTCGGTGCACTCCACGGGCGAGAGACTCTCCCGGGGCCGTTCCCTCTACATCTCGGCCCGGGCACTGCGGGAGGGCCGGGGTCCGGCCGTGGTGGCCCGTCGCCCGCTCGTCATCGAGAAGCATCCGGACCAGAAGCCACTTGGCATCTCGCTGGCGCGCTGGGTCTTCGACAGTGCGGGCTACGGGGACGTTGAAACCCCAGGCGGCCACTCGAGCCTGGACATGCAGATGTGGGTCATGGCTACCTGGGGCAACTGCGTCAAAATAGGCTGTTGTCGCTGAGCGGCGTTTCGGGCGTAGAGGGGGCGGCGTAATCCGAGAGCTGCCGCGGCTGTCCGCCGCCTTCTCCTCACCATGTCTGCTTGACAGCTGGAGTTCCTGGGCTCACCCTAAGGCACCCCCCCAAGGAGGACACCGTGCGGTCGACGCTTCTGGCGCTGTTCCTCGCGAGCGCCGCCCAGTCGGGACTCTACGGCCAGGACACCACCGCGGTGCCGGCCTCTCTACTCCGGGTACTGGCAGAAGCGGCCGATGTGCATCGCACGGGGCGGCCGGTGTTCCTGGTGGCGGATCGCCGCTTCCCTCACCACGTGATCGGCCACTTCGAGAGCCGCCCGAAAGCCCTGGAAATGCAGAGCGACTCCGGGGCGTCCTACTACGGCGTCTTCGGTCCCTTCGTCACTCCGGCGGACTCAGTGCCCTCCGATGCCCTGAAGCTGACGAACGTGCACCTGACCTTCAAGACCGCCAAGGGCGCCATTCGGACCAAGGATGTCGATCCGAAGCAGGTCGATGCGCTGTTCATGTCCATGTCCGCGGTCGACAAGTTCATGGTTCCCTACTACGCCAGGATCTATGGGCCGGACTACGCCCAACGGCTCCGGGATGACGTTTCCGTGACCATCAAATCAACGGTTGTGGGCCATCGGTTGTCGGTTGGTGACAGTCTCCGGATTGGCGGCGGTCCCATTCTTCCACTCGAACCGAGTAAGCCTCCGCGTTGAAGGCGGCTCAACGCCAGGCCCGGAGCTGCGGATCGGTCCAGAGGGACGCGAACTCGGTATGGCTTCGGAGGATCGGACGAAAGTTGGGGCCCTGCCGGAGTAGCTCGGCGAGCAGACGCGCGGCGACCGTGTCCTGCCTCAGCCGCACCCGAGCCAGGGCTTCGTAGTAGCGCAGCTCGGGATCAGGCGAGGCGGATGCCTTGGCCTGCGCGATGACCCGCTCAGCACTATCTGCCAAGCCACGTCGGGCCAGCACCGCCGCCACCATCATGGTCATCTGCGGTCGCAGCCAGCCGAGCAATTCCCCCTTCACAATCGTATCCAACTGCGCCAGGACGTTCCACGCCCGGCTGACGTCGGGCGTCACCGCCGGTGACCAGGCCAGTAACCGGAGCTGGCAGAAGAGAAACAGCCAGTCTCGGGGAAAAGCTCGTCGCCCCTGCTCGCACCAGTCCTGGGCCTCCGGATAGCGCTTCAACTCCAGTGACGTGTGAAACAGCCGGAACAGAATGGCGCTCGCGTCCCGAAGGTAGGCATCGGCCTCGTACGCGCGCCGGGCCTGGAGATGCGACTCGTCCAGCTTTCCCGCGAACTGGAGCACGGCGCTCAGAGTGCTCAGCGCCCTGCCCTGGTGCCGACCGGGCACAGCAGACGCCGCGCGCAGATCCCGCTCCGCCAAATCCAGCCCCATGATCGGATCGGACGGTCCTGAGAAGCCGGTCATCTTCCAACCTTGATAGCGCAGCGTGCCCTTGAGCTCGAGCGCCTCCGGCTCGTTCGGATCGCGCCTCAAGACGCCATCGGCCTGGTGAATGCCCCGCCGGATCCAGGCAGCCGCCAGTGCGCGCCCGGGAGCTCCGGCTGTGTCGGTAGACCCCGCGGCGAGATCGGCCCGGTCCATTGCCAGCCAACCGCGGAGAATGGGAGGCTCGGTCCACGCAGGGTCCAGCTTCTCCGCCCGGACAAGGAGCGAGTCGGCTTGCCGTGATGCGAGCTGGCTGCCCTCGGCGTCGTCCCCTGCCAGATCCAGCGCCTGATTCCGGAGCTGCTCGGCCCGGCGGACCAGCTCCCAGGCGACCGCATTCGAGGCATCGGCCCGGCGCTGCCGCAGCTGCACCGCTTCGCCCAGCCTAATCCGGAGCTGCCGGGCCACCTCCTCGGCCAGCTGGTCGCGCAGCTCCAGGACATTGCCGTACGGCTTCTCGAACGTGCCGCCGAACAGCTGGACACCATTGACCGCATCGATGAGCCGGATGGAGGCACGGAGCCGGTCCCGGGATCCGGTCAGGGTTCCGGTGACCACGGTGCCAACGTGAAAGGCGCGCACCACGCTATCCAGCGGCAGATTCTTTCCGCGATAGGGCCGCACGCCGTCGGGCGAGATCACCTGGAGTGATTTCACGGCGGCGAGCCGGTCGATGAGATCCTCGGTGAGGCCGGCGGAGAGATGACCCAGCGTTCCGGCTTCGCTCCGGTCTTCGAGGTACATCACCGCAATGCTGGACAGCGGCGCCGACCGGGGACCGTCGTCGGCCCGGGCAAAGGGGGCGGCGTGGCGGGCAGAAGATCCCCACAGACCAAGCCCAATGAGCGCGAGCCCGCCAACGACTCCGCTGGTTACCCTGGCCACTCTGCGGCGGGCTGTCCTCCGGCGGGTAGATCGCGGAAACTCACCCTCATACCGTAGCGCGCGCACGAACTGGACGGCGGTGGCAAAGCGGTCGGCCGGGACCTTGGCCAGCGCAACCTGAATCGCTTCTTCGACGTGCTCGGGTATGGAGGAGCGGACTACACGGAGTGATCGCGGCTGGTCGGCCAGGTGGCGCGCCACGATCGCCTGAGCGGTCGGCCCGGTGAAGGGCGGCTCACCCGCCAGCATCTCGTACACCACGCACCCGAGTGCGTACACATCGCTTCGTCCGTCGACGTTTCCGTGCTCGGTGCACTGCTCCGGACTCATATACTCCGGTGTTCCTACCACGATCCCGCTTTCGGACAAGCGTTCACCGGCCAGCTCCGACACGGCCCGGGCAATGCCGAAATCCGCCAGGAACGCATGACTCTCATCCAGCAGGATGTTCCCCGGCTTCACGTCACGATGCACGACGCCCTGCTCATCGGCGTACGTAAGCGCCTCGGCGACGTCGCTCGCGATCCGGATGGCGGTGTCGAGTGACAGCTGAGTTTCGCGATTGAGCAGGGACTGCAGCGACTCTCCCTGGACATACGGCATGACGTAATACGGCATTCCATCGACGTCACCCGAATCAAACAGGGGCAGTATGTAGGGATGGCTCAGGCGGGCTTCGAGACTGATCTCGCGGACAAAGCGATCGGCGGATATAGCCGTCGCGAACTCGGGCTTCAGGACCTTGACCGCGACGTCCCGAGTATGCCTGAGATCTCGAGCGAGAAATACGATAGCCATACCGCCTCGGCCGATCTCGCAGCGAACTTCGTACCGATCGGCCAAAGCGGTGCGTAGACGATCGAGCAAGTCCACTGCCCGCCGCTCCTGGTTGAGGCGTTCCCTACAATACGGAAAGCCTCAGAGGCCCGCCAGTGAGGAGGGAGGGACTACAGACGAGCTGCGTAGTCGGGGCGCACGATCAGCTCGCCGCCCTGGATGATCTCCCGGTCCCAGGGCAGGATAATGAAGTTGTCGGTCTCGAAGGCGTGGAAGTCCGGGGTGTACTCGCCGGTCTTGAAGGAGACCGCGGTGAGCACCTCGGCCGGCTTCTTGGCCCGTACCTCACTGAGCGCGAGCTTCATGGTGCTCCCGGTGTCGCAGGTCTCGTCCACCAGGAGGATCCGGCGCCCGCGGATGCTCGCGGGCGGGCCGGAGACCAGGACCGGCTGGGCCTCGGGGTCGTTGCGGGTGACTGCCATGGAAGCAAACTCGCACTGCAGGATCGAGGCGACGACCACTCCTGGGATCACCCCGCCTTGGCAATGCCGAGCACGATCTCGGGCTGATACTCCCGGGCGACCCGAAGTGCGAGCGCACGGCAGAGCTCACCGAAGAAGGGCCAGTCGACCTCGAGGGTGCCGCGGGCGCTGCCAGGCTGAGGACGACGAGGAATGGTCATGTGCTAAGGTGGTACTTCAGAAGTCAAACGTCTAGGGCGGAAGCCACAACGTCCCGACTCTCGACCCTAGACCCTAGCCTCCTTTAACCCTATCTTAACTCCCCAACATCTTGCGCCCGCTCGACTTGCTCGGAGACCCCGCCTCGGCATGAGCATTTGGAAACGCATGTTCGGTAAGGGATCCCGGGAAACCGTGGCCCCTCAGCGACTGGACTACCTGAACGAGGGTCTCGCTCTAGAGCGCCAGGGCGACTTCGAGGCGGCGCTCACCAGCTACCGGCTGGCCTTTCGGGACAATCCCTCCGACTCACGCATCCTCCTCAATATGGCCATCGCGTTTACCAAGACCGGCCAGGAAGATGAAGCCATCCGCCACTACAAGCGGGCCCTGGAGCTGGATGACAGCCTGGGTGGAGCACACTACGGCGTGGCATTCCTGCTCAAGAAACGGGGCGATGTGCAGGAGGCCGCCAAGCACCTGCGCGCTTTCCTGGCTCGGCCTGCCAAAGGACCCGACGCGGAGCGCTGGATCAAGTACGCCGAAGCCGAGCTCCAGAAGATCGCGAATGATGGCCCGAAGTCGGAGACGCTGTGAGCCGTTGGGCCGTCCTCACATCCGTCGTGCTGGTGTTGGGCTGCAGCGACCTGACCGAGGGGGGCGGAGGCGTCGTCGGGCTGGAGATCCGCACCCCTGAGGTCTCCACTCTCCAGGTGGGCCAGACCTTGCAGCTCACGGCGCGGGCACTGGACAAGAACGGAAACGAGGTCGCCGCCCCGATCGAGTGGCGGGCGCCCGACCCCACCCTCACGGTGGATCAGGCGACGGGGGTGATCACCGGAGTTTCCCCGGGACCCGGCCGGGTGCAGGCGTTTACCGGAAGCCTCTCCTCGGCGATGGTGGAATTCACGGTCGTAGCCGGAGCCGACACGCTGATCGTGACTGACTCGATCCTTACCGTGGCGCCGGGTGTCGCGGCCTCCCCTCCGCTCGTTTCCCAGGTGCAAAGCCTCTCACCACCCGGACCCGTCGCCAACCATCCTGTGGTGTACACCCTGATATCGCCGCTGGATGCCACGGTCACGCTGCCCGGCGGTGGGCTAACTGCTACGGTGAACACTGGCACGGATGGTGCTGTTTCCACCGTGACCCTCACCCGAGTCAACCTTGCTCAACCCGTTACCGCCATTGTCGAAGTCAGCGCCGTACGAACTGGGGGAGCGCCCGTCCCCGGTTCGGGTCAGCGCTTCACCGTCACCTTCCAGTAACCTGGCAGCGCCGATGGCGCGAACCCTCACCGAATTGTACTTCGGGGCGCTGGAGCGCTTCGGCAGCCGTCCCGTGGCGGTGCGGGCCAAGCGGAATGGGGAGTGGTATGCGCTGAGCTATCAGCAGCTGGCCGACCGGGTCCAGGACCTGAGCCTGGGCATGCTGGAGCTGGGGATCGCGGCCGGCGACCGGGTGGCCATCCTGTCGGAGAACCGGCCCGAGTGGGCCATGGCCGACTACGCCTGTCTCGCCGCCCGCTGCACCGACGTGCCGATCTATCCCTCGCTCCCCGCCAAGCAGGTCGAGTACACGCTCTGCGACTCGGGTGCGACCGCCATATTCGTCTCCACCCGCGCCCAGCTGGAGAAGGTGAACAGCATCCGCCCCCGGGTGGCGGGACTCAAGCACGTCATCAGCTTCGACGAGAGCATCACTCAGGCCGGAGTGCTGACGCTGGAGCAAGTGTGCGCCCGGGGAGGGACAGCGCGGTCTCGCTACCCGGACTGGAAGAAGCTGGCGCTCGAGGCCGGGGAAGACGACGTGGCGACGCTGATCTACACCTCGGGCACCACCGGCGACGCCAAGGGCGTGATGCTCACCCACGGCAACATCACCTCCAACGTCACCACCTGCTGCCGGCTGTTCAGCTTCCTCGAGGGCGACGAGTGTCTCTCCTTCCTGCCGCTGTGCCACATCTTCGAGCGGATGTTCGGTCACTACTCGATGTTCCACGCCGGCGTGATCATCAACTACGCCGAGAACGTGGATACGGTGGCGGCGGACATGGAACGGTGGCGGCCGACACTCATGGCATCGGTACCGCGACTCTATGAGAAGATCTACGCCCGGGTACTGGAGAAGGTGCGCAGCAGCTCGGCGCTCCGGCGGCGGCTGTTCCACTGGGGCAAGGAGGTGGGTGAGCGCTGGGTGGACCTGCGGCTGAACGGCCTGCCGGTGCCAGCGGGGCTGGCGGCCCAGCGCTGGGTGGCCGACCACCTGGTGTTTGCCAAGCTGCGGGCCCGCACCGGGGGAAGGATCCGCTTCTTCATCTCCGGGGGCGCGCCGCTCTCGGCGGACATCGCCCGCTTCTTTCATGCGGCGGGCGTACCGATCCTGGAAGGCTACGGGCTGACCGAGACCTCACCGGTGATGGCGGTGAACACCTTCCAGCACCTGCGGCTGGGGACGGTGGGACGGCCGATCCCGGGGGTCGAGGTGAAGATCGCGCCCGACGGGGAGATCCTGACCCGGGGGCCCAACGTGATGATCGGCTACTATCGGAAGCCGGAGGCGACCGCGGAGGCGATGGACCAGGACGGTTGGTTCCACACCGGCGACATCGGCATGCTCGACGGCGACGGCTTCCTCAAGATCACCGACCGGAAGAAGGACCTGATCGTGACCGCGGGGGGCAAGAACATCGCGCCCCAGCCGATCGAGGGCCTGGTGAAGACCAGCAAGTTCGTCAGCAACGCGGTGATGCTGGGCGACCGGCGGCGATTCCCCATCATGCTGGTGGTGCCCAACCTGGACACACTGGGGGCGTGGGCCCAGAGCCAGGGAATCTCGGCGGCGACGACGGAGGAGCTGCTGGCGCGGCCCGAGGTACAGAGCAAGATGGACCGCGAGGTCCGGACTACGCTGCGCGATCTGGCCAGCTTCGAGGTGCCCAAGAAGCTGCTGCTGCTGCCCCGCGACTTTACGGTGGAGTCGGGCGAGCTGACGCCGACGCTCAAGGTCAAGCGGCGGGTGGTCGAGCAACGTCACCGGCCGGCGATCGAGGCGTTGTACGTTGAAAAGTGAGCGGTAAGCGGTCAGAGGTGAGCGGTAAGCGGTAAGCGGGCACCGCAAAATCAGCGGTTCCTCTTACTGAACCTCACTATCAGGTACACTGCTGCGAGTAGCCCCAGCACCACGCCGCCTACAACCTCGAGACCCATTCAGCCCCCTATTGTCCGCTCCAACATAGCATCGAGATTGCTTCGGTGCTCTACACCTCGCAATGACTGCTTTGGACATACCGCTCACCGCTCACTGCTCACCTCTCACTGCTTCTTACCGCTCACTGCTCACTCTTTTCCTACCCGCCGTCCCCACCCAGACTCCTCCGGCGCTAGCCATCAGATCAATAGTATGCTCGGCGGGATCGCTCCCCTCCCCTACCACCCGAAGACCAGGCAACACCACCCGCGCCGCTTCCTCGATCCAGAAGGGATCCTCCGCATAGCCCCTTCCCAGAACCACGCTTCGCATTGAACGCGCCTTGAGGGGAATCCTGGCCGAGCGGATCACGCTGATCTCGGGAGCATCGGGCACCTCGGGCTCCGGGTTGATGGCGACCAATGCCACACCTGGATTCAGCTCGGCGATCTCGCGCCAGAGGGCAGCCACCCGGCCGACCAGGGCCATGTAGCCACCCGGGCCTCCCAATCCGATGAGCGCATGCAGACCGTCGGCGTCGAGCGTCGCCGCCCGGCTCTCCGGCAGCACCGGCGGGTCGCCGGCCTGGAACACGCCGTCCACCACGTGATAGGTGCGTCCGCAGGCCGGGCAGCCCAGCTGACCACTCCGTACCGAGCGGCCCTCCATGCGCTCGGGCAGCAGGACCAGATAGCTCTCGTCGTGGTCGGCGGGACAGCGGAGATGGTCGGTGAGCTCGATGAACATGGTTGTTAGTCACCAGTCGCCAGTCATCAGTCATCATGGATTACCGTCGCTGGCGACTGGCGACTGGCAGCTGGCGACTGGCGACTGGCGACTAGCGACTACGGTTTAAACACCACCCAAGTCAGCTTCCCCGCCTCTACCGCCACCGTTCTATAAAGCTTCTTCCCTTCGATCTCCGTCCCAACCACGTAGGTCCCCTCGGGCACGTCGCTCACAGCGAAGTTCTCGTTGTAGAGCGGATGGGAATGGGCCTTGTCGCCATAGGTCTCGGCGAAGGAGAACGGAGTCTCGGCCGGGTCGTGTTTGATGATGCCATACACTCGCGCCTGCTGCACCGGGTTTCCCTCGCTGTCCAGCACCTGGCCCGCGATGATGCCGGTTTTGGGAAGCGGCTCGATCCAGAGCTCCGGATTGGTGGTGTAAGGCGGGAAGCGCTGGAGCGAATCGATGACGGCACCGAGCGAATCGGTGGGCGAGGCGGAGAGCTCGAGATGGAGATGGTCGTTGGTGGCCCGGCCGGTGTGGCCCACCCGGGCGATCAGCGCGCCGCGAGTAACTCGCTGCCCCACCTTGGCCCGGAGCGCCGAGTTGTGGTAGTAGGAGGAGTAGAGCCGGTAGCGCTTGCCGCCGGCAGAAACCGTAGTGTCGTGCCTGATGGTGACGGTGAGGGCCCCCTGCTCTGCCGGACCGGCGTAGACCACCTTGCCCTTGGCGATGGCATAGACCGGAGTGCCGTCCGGATTGTTGAACTCGACCCCCTGGTGCTGCTGGAAGTTGCCGCCCATGGTCGACCCGTAGCGGTAGGTCTGGTCGATGAAGCTGTTGTCGGTGGGCGCGATGGGGCGGCGGAACCAGAT
>DASRIN010000663.1:0-7972 GCA_035649975.1 Gemmatimonadales bacterium | reverse complement strand
TTCTGCAATTCAGACGCTTACTCGATTCGGGAAAGAGCGCACGAGTTCTGCTATCTGACCAAAGACCCCTTGAGCAGTACTTCAACTCTCTGGCTGAACACGAAATGGCACGAAATGGCACATAGAGACAAATCTCATAGTCCGCCGCTGGTCCTCATCGCCAACGATCAGGAGTGGTCGGCGCGTTCGCTGGAGAGCATTCTGGGGCCAAGTGGCTATTCGGTGGTGCGGGCTTATACCGGCCAACAGGCTCTGGAGCGAGCTAGAACCGCCCAGCCTGACCTGATCATCCTCGACGCCCAGATGCCCGACATCCACGGCTTCGAAGTCTGCCGCATGCTCCGCAGCGATCCCCGCTTCAGCGCTACCACCCCCATCGTCATTACCACCTCTGGGCCGTCAGGCCGCACTCAGCGCCTGGAGGCGTATCGAGCGGGCGCATGGGAGTTTCTGGGGCAACCCCTTGATGGCGAAGCCCTACTCCTCAAGCTGGGCACCTTCCTCCAGTGCAAGCTCGAGGTGGATGGTCTCCGGGAGGAGAGTCTCCTGGATCCTGGAACCGGGCTGTACAACATGCGAGGGCTCTCTCATCGGGCGCACGAGATCGGAGCCGATGCCTTCCGCCGGAGAGATCCCCTGGCATGCGTGGTGTTTTCCCCGGAGCCGGACGGAAACGGCTCGGGCGAGGTGGCGGATGAGGAGATCCAGCGGATCGCCGAGCAGGTGGGTCAGCTGTTCAAGCGGGGGGGCCGGTCCTCCGATGCTATTGGGCGGCTCGGGCACGCCGAGTTTGCCGTCATTGCTCCGGCCACGTCGAATGACGGGGCTCTGCGGCTGATCCAGCGGCTGGGGGGGAGCATCGAGGCCTCTCCAATCCCGGTGCGGGGAGGAGAGCGAACTCTGCGGGTCCGTGCGGGTTACTGCGCAGTCCCAGATTTTGCCGAGTCGCCTGTGGACGCCGTCGAGCTGCTGCTCCGGGCCACCACTGCCCTGCGGGATCTCAAGCGAGATGGCGACGCCGAGCAGGTGCGGGCGTTCGACCAAACCGCCCTGACGTATCCTACCTGACCAATACCCGCCACAGGCTGTTGTGAGGAACCCACGGTGGGAAGCGAACTTAGCGTCTTGGTGTGTGGCTTCGAACCCTCACCTGCTTGACATTTGCGTCAAGTTGTGGTAGAAACGTTACTACTCTTGACTCTCCCGGGGCGTAGCCGGTTCCGCCCGGATGCCGATTTCTGTGCTTCACAGTCTTCCGGCCCGACCCCCGCGCCGGACTTGAATTAAACCGACCGCCCCAGCGGTCTGCCCCCGGGAGCTTGAAGGATGGCCAGTCCACTCGCCCAAACCGAGCGGAAGATCCCTTCCGCCTCTGACACAACTGCACGCGATCCACTTTCCATACCCAGCGAAGTCAAGGCCAGCATTCGGGTCCTGGTCGTCGATGACGAACGGACTCTACGGGAGAGCTGCGCCAGCGTGCTGCAGATGGACGGCTACAATGTCACCTTGATCGGGCGGGGCGAGGAAGCACTGGAGACAGTGCGGCGGCGCAAATTCGACATCATTCTGGTCGACCTCTATATGTCCCAGGTCTCGGGTCTCGAGATCCTGCAGGCCACTTTGGAGGCATACAAGGACACGATCGTCGTGGTCATGACCGGCAATCCCAGTGTGACCAGTAGTATCGAGGCGCTGCGCGCGGGCGCCTGGGACTACCTGCCGAAGCCGTTCTCTGCCACTCACCTGCAGGTGCTGATCGGGCGTGCGTCCCACGCGGTAATGATGTCGCGTGAGGCCCAGGACCTTCGGGTCCAGCTGATGAAGCAGGTCGGGCACAGCGACAAGATCGCCCTGATCGGAATCTCCCCGCTCTTCCGGAAGGCGGTCGACCTGGCCCGGAAGGTCGCGGCCACCGATGCCTCGGTGTTTATCAGCGGCGAGAGTGGGACAGGCAAGGAAGTGATTGCTCAGTTCATTCACCAAAACAGCCGTCGGGCCAGCCGGGCACTGGTCCCCATCAATTGCGCCGCCCTGCCGGAGCCGCTCCTCGAGTCCGAGATGTTCGGCCACCGGAAGGGTGCATTTACCGGGGCCGACCGGGACAAGCCGGGCCTGCTGGAGACCGCCAATGGGGGTACCCTTTTTCTCGATGAGCTGACCGAGATGTCCATGCCGCTCCAGGCCAAGCTGCTCCGGGTCATTCAGGACGGCGTGGTGCGGCGGGTCGGTAGCGAGCAGCAGGATGCGGTGGTCGACGTGCGATTTATTTCCGCTACCAACCGGGAGCCGCAAGAGGCCGTGGACGAGGGGGTGCTGCGGGGAGACCTCTTCTACCGGCTGAGAGTTGTCCCCATCAAGCTGCCGCCTCTGCGCAAGCGGCCGGAGGACATTCCTCTCCTGGCCAATCACTTCCTGACCTACTATTGGCACCGTCACCGGCAGATGGGGGACCGTCTTCCGCGCCTCAGCGAGGCCAGTGTGGCGTTCTTGCGCTCACGCCCCTGGCGCGGCAACGTTCGTGAGCTCCAGAATGTTATCGAGCACGTGGCGGTGCTGGCGGAGCCGGACCAGACTATTCAGCCGAACGACATTCCGGTCTATGACGATGGCAGCGAGTGGCCGGCCGAGACGGTTGCGCCACCGGGCGTCATGGACGAAGCGTATCACCCGGCCAAGGATCGGGTGGTCATCCAGTTTGAGAAGGAGTACCTGACTCGCCTGATCAGCCGAGCGGGGGGGAACATGTCGAAGGCCGCGCGTCTCGCGAGCATCGACCGGACGACTCTGTACCGGTTGATGGACAAGCACGAATTTCAGCGGGACGACACAGGGCCCACGGCGTGACCTCGGAGACGCTCATTCCCGCTTCCTCGAGCGGGGAGCGCCGCAGGGCTGCGCTGGAGGCGCGGCCGCCGGTTCGAGCCTGGGATCCGGATGGCCCTGAGGCAGGACCGGTGGCCCCAGCACTGTGGGAAGCCCTGCGGGACTCGGTACTTTGGGCGGAAGCGGAGTGGGAGCGGGTGGTCGAACATGCCGCCGGGGCGGAAGAAGCGACTGCCCACCTGGCCCAGCTCAGCGCCGCCATCCGCCAGGAGGCGGTCGGCGGGCCATCCGATCTGGGCACGGTTCCCCGGAACGCGCTATCCCGGCGCCTCCTCGGCCTCATCCGCGGCGCCTTCATCGACCGGGTGCGCACCCTTCCTCCACCCGACCCAGGCCAGCTCTTGCGGGTGCTCCACGCCATCGAAGTTGTGGGCCAGCATCTGGAAGCCGACTGGTCTCAGCACTTCAATGACCGCCTCTCCGCCCCCGATGGGCTCGAGCTGGTGGTCGAGGTGGCTCACGACCTCCGCTCCCCCCTCACCTCGATTCTCTTTCTTGCCGAGACCCTGCAGCGGGGACGCAGTGGACCGGTAACCCCGGTGCAGGAGCGGCAGCTCGGCCTCATCTACAGCGCGGCTTTTGGTCTCAGCTCTGTCGCCAGTGACGTGATCGAGTTGGCTCGAGGTGGAGACCGCCTGGTTGACTTGGACCCGGTTCCGTTTTCGGTCGCTGACATCCTTGAATCGGTCCGGGACATCGTGCAGCCCATCGCCGAGGAGAAGAACCTCCAGGTGAAGGTGACATCGCCAGGCACCGACTTCCGGATCGGACATCCGGTGGCACTGAGTCGGGTCCTGCTCAATCTGACAACCAACGCCCTCAAGTTCACGGCCGAGGGGTCGGTGGAGCTCACGGCGGTCGCCCGCAATACCCGCTGCATCGAGTTCTCGGTTCGGGATACCGGGCGCGGTATCCCCCCGCAGTCCATGGCGACACTCTTCGAGCCGTTCCGCCGTCGGCAGAAGCCGGGTGAATACACCTTCTCGGGATCCGGTCTCGGTCTCTCCATTTGCCGCAAGCTGGTCGAAGCCATGGGCTCCGTGCTCCAGGTGGAAACTGCCCCCGGCTATGGTACCCGCTTCTACTTTGCCCTGGATCTACCGCCGGCGGGCGATCCCCAGTTCGGTTGATCTCCACCTTCGCCTCCGATAAATTCTTGCAGCTAGCCTTGATCCGGAACCGGAGTGCCAGGCACCCCGCCCGGAACGGCCAGCATGACAACCGACTCGTGCACCGGCCACGTTGACCCGGCACGAGTCCCCACATGGCCATCCGGCCTCGTGAGCTTTCTCCCGGTCCGCCGATCGCGCGTGGCTGTGCGAGAGGGCTCGCGCAGGAGGAGAGCCTGAACCCGAGCGCTACGTGAATCGACCGCTGATTCGGCCGGGCCGACACCTCAGTCAGCCCCCAGTCCATGCCCCACATGCCGCCCTGCTCATCGACTTCGACAATGTCACGCTGGGCATCCAGAAAGACCTGACCAAGGAGCTCCGCACCCTTCTCAACAGCGATATCATCAAAGGCAAGGTCGCCGTCCAGCGGGCCTATGCCGACTGGCGCCGCTACCCGCAGTACATCGTTCCGCTCTCCGAATCCTCCATCGATCTCATCTTTGCGCCGGCGTTTGGCTCGAGCAAGAAGAACGCGACTGATATTCGCCTGGCCATCGATGCCATCGAGCTGGTGTTTACCCGGCCGGAAATCGGCACGTTTATCCTGCTCTCGGGCGACAGCGATTTCTCGACCATGGTCATCAAGCTGAAGGAGTACGGGAAATACGTGATCGGAGTGGGCATTCGGGAGTCGGCCAGCGATCTCCTGATCCAGAACTGCGACGAGTACTACTCGTATAACGATCTGGCCGGTTTGACCAAGGAAGTGGACACCCCTTCCACCCAGCGCGATCCCTGGGAGCTTGCGGGCGAGGCCGTGGCCCAAATGGCCCGCAACGGAGACGTGATGCGCTCCGACCGGCTCAAGCAGGTCATGCAGCAGATCGATCCCAACTTCGACGAGCGCAACGCCGGCTTCAACCGGTTCAGCAAATTCGTGATCGAGGCAGGGCAGAAGGGGGTCGTGCTGCTGAACAAGCTGGACAATGGTCAATACGAAGTCGCGCCCGGGCCCCATGCCAAGACGGCTGCTCCATCCGCTCCGGCTCCGTCGCGAGCTCATGGAGAGGGCGGACGGGAGGAGGTCGGTAGCGGAGCCCGGAGCCGCGAGGATGGCGGCCGCAGAGGGCGCAGCCGACGGGGGCGGGGCGGCCGGGATCGTTCGGCGGGGCGGGACGGTGCTCCGCACCGGGATCGTCTGAATGGAAGCCCCCGCTCCGAGGGTGGGCAGCACCTGCCTGCTCGGGAGGAGCGAATCGATGCGGCGCTCACGCTGGCCCGCGCGTTCCAGCTGATGAGTCAGGCGCTGTCCGAGTTCCGCTCCCCCGTCGGCCAGGAGGCATTGCGGCTGCGGATGGTTGCTATGCACGGGCGGGAGGATCCTCTCCTCGACGCCGGCCGTTTCCCCCGGCTCCTGCGACAGGCAAACGACGCCGAGGTGGCCGACGTTCGAAAGGTGGGCGACGACGACTACGAGATCTCCGCTCAGCGCCCTGGTCTGTTCAAGCCGGTCCAGTCGGCCCCCACCGCCCCAGCGGAACCTGCTCAGCCCGCCGCCTCGGCTGAACCCGGTCCCGAGACCGGTGCTGCAGCGGGACGGGAGAACGGCCAGCGCTTTGGGGTCCGCTTCCGCCGCGGGTCCCGGGCCCCCAGCCGTGGGGGTGAGGTTCCACTGATCGGCGTGGTCCGGTTCGAAGCTCCAGCCGAAGCCGGCGAAAGACCTCCGCTGGATCTACCTCCCGCTCCAGAAACCGTCGAGGCTCCCCAGAAGCCCCGCGCGCGGCGAACGCGCAAACCGGCAGTGGCCAAAGCCACACTGACCGAGCCGGGTGAGCCTGGAAGCGAGGCGCCACCGCCCAAACGCCCGCGAACCCGCAGCCGGAAAAAGCCGGAATGACGCAGGTAAAACGGGCAGCCACGCTGCCCGTTAGTTTTTTCAGCCGGCCGGCGGAGATCGTGGCTGCGGAGCTGCTCGGGACGGTCGTGGTCTCCACGGTGGGAGGGGAAATCACCAAGGCCAGGATCGTGGAGACCGAGGCCTACCTGGGATACGACGACCCCGCATCGCATGGTTACCTCCACCGCCGTAATGCGCGGAACGCCGCCCTCTTCGGGCCGCCAGGCTCGTGGTACGTGTATCTGTCCTACGGGATGCACTGGTGCGCCAATCTGGTGTGCCAGAAGGTGGGTCTGGCCAGTGCAGTGCTACTGCGCGCGCTGGAGCCGATGGAGGGCCTCGAGATCATGCGTCACCGACGCGGTCGCGGGCTCGATCGTGACCTCTGTTCGGGGCCGGGGAAGCTCTGCCAGGCACTGGGAATGACGCGGGGGTTGGATGGGACCAGAATGAGCCGAAGTCCGGTCATCGTCCGGCAGGCAGATCGGTGGGAGGACAGCCCGGTTGCGGTCACTCCCCGGATTGGAATCACGAAGGCAGCGGATTGGCCACTCCGTTTCCACTTGGCCGGTTCACCGTGGACTTCCCGCAAAGAAACGGGCGGGAGATCTCGCAATCTCCCGCCCGAGTAGCTGTCGAATCAGCTCAGATCAGTATCCACCGCCGGTGGCGCGCTCCCGAGCGTTGCCGAGACCGATACGCAGTCCGGCTGACAAGGTGTAGGTAGGGCCTTCCACCAGCCTGCCGGTTCCCACATTGGCACCGAATCCCGACGACCGTTGGACCGAGGACGAGGACGTGACCTGCGCCTGGCCGAAGCCCACGAAGCGGGACAGCTTGAACTGAACGCCGCCCAGAAACAACATGAAGCCGGTCGAGCCGATTTCCTCGGCGGCCTGCTGGGGCCCGTCAGTGACGGGGTTTACCACCTGCTGGATGCCGACGCCCAAGCCAAAGTATGGCTGAATCGGTAACCGCAGCGGAAACGCCATCAGCGCGGCGGAGTACTTTCGAATGTCATCGAACGTGACGGCGTGGGTGGCACCGACGCCGTCAGTGAAGGTGGCCACTTCATCCGATCCGAATCCCTCTTCCACAGAGAGTAGCAGCCCGGTACGCCGCGCCACGACCAACAGGTGGCCACCAGCCATCGGCATGTTGCTGCGGTCCTGAGCGGGAGTTCTGAAATTCAGGACGCCACCCTGGCCGCCGATGTACCACTGAAAGTTGCCGCCGCCCGGCTGCTGGGCCGGGAGCTTGGCTGCGCCCAGAGCAAGGGCCAGCGCGGCAAGTGGGAAGATCCGGGTGACCATGCGCATCAGACTACCTCCGTAGAGTGTCCGCACCAGGGCTTTCCTGATGCTACCGGGCACTATTTCGCGCGGTACGTCAAAATGCGGGAACTCCTGCTGGACTGCGCGAGAGGAGGGCTGGCAGGGACGGGCGGTCCGCCCGACATGTTCTTTCATTCCAACTACTTAGATGATCGCCGCCGAGGCCCTCTTGCCCGTCGTGCGGGGCCGAGGTGCAAGGAGCGGGCCGGGTGGTTCAGACCAGCTTGAGCTGCTTGCCGACCTTCCGAAACGCGGCGAGTGCCTGATCCAAGTGTTCCCGGGTATGTGCTGCTGAGATTTGGCAACGCACCCGGGCCTGACCCTGGGGAACCACGGGATAACCGAAACCAGTGACGAATACGCCTTCCTGAAGCAGCAGATCGCTCATCCGAATCGCGGCAGCCGTCTCACCCAGGATGACGGGAATAATGGGAGTTTCGCCGGGAAGGGGATGAAACCCGAGACCCAGGAGCTGGTCCCGGAAGTACCGGGCGTTGTCCCGCAGCATTGCCACGCGCTCCGGGTGGGCCTCCAGAAATTCGATGCTGGCGAGTGCGCTGGCGGCAACGGTTGGAGGCAGGGCGTTGGAAAAGAGCTGGGGCCGGGCGCGTTGGGTGAGGTAGTCGCAGACCGCAGCGGAGCCGGCGACAAATCCTCCGGCCGCTCCTCCCAGCGCCTTGCCCAGGGTGGAGGTGATGATGTCGACCTCACCGACCAGATCGAAGTGCTCGGCTGTGCCGCGT
>DASRIN010000662.1:0-2983 GCA_035649975.1 Gemmatimonadales bacterium | reverse complement strand
CGTGAACTCGGCCTCGTCCTCCCGCTTCCGGTAGAGCTCCACTCCGGTCACGTTGTAGCCCAGAATCCAGTAGTTGATCGTATTGGGCGTGAGCTCTACGACGAAGTTCACCGCCTCGTTGGGTCGCACCAGCGGCTTGCTTGCGGTGAGGCCGCCCTTGGGTGATTCCGAAATGTCGGTCGAAAACTCGGCCTTGAATTTCACCCCCACCCCGTCGTCATCGATAGCCTTCTCGATGGCCTTTTTCAGGGCCGAACCAGGTTCCACCCCGACTTTCAGCTTCAAGTCATATGCCGAGGCATAGTCGGTGCGCGCGACCTGATCCTCCTCGAACGCGAGATTGAAGGACTGTTCCGGACCCGCCTTGGCCTCCAGAATTTCGGCATTCAGAAGACCGAGACCGAACGCGGCATCGAGTCGTGCGATGAGATAAAATTGGGCGGAGACCTCGGCCTCCATGCCGTGTTCGTCAGGGATCGCCGATTTGGTTTTGAACTCATCCAACGGCGTGATGTCATCCAGACCGCGGCAAGTGGGTGTCGCGCCACCGCACTCCCAGCCGACGACCGGACTAACCCCGACCTTGCCCTCGACTCCCAGCTCGCCCTGGACCAGGGTGACCTTGCCTTTGACCTCGGCGCCCAGTCCCACCCGGACCGCCGGCATAACAACCAGGCTCGCCCAGCCGAAAATCGGCAAGTTGATTGTGGCGAGGGCATTACAGCTGCCGGAAGCCTCGAACTCGGCCTTTAGTTTGAGTCCCGCATTGCCGACCAGTGCTGCAGACCCTTCCAACGCATGCTTGCTGTATCCCGGCCGGTCGTCGAGGATGAGCGTCAGCTTGTTCTCCAGCGTGAGATTGACCAACGCATCGGTGAGGTGGGGCTTGAGGCTGGCATCGCAGTCGAAGGCCTTGAAGGGCTCCAGGTCGGCCCGAATCGCCTGCAGTCTGCTCGGTCTACCCTGCGGTCCTGCCTTCCATACAGCGCCCTGCCTTTGCTGCAACGATCCCTCGGGTATGGCTTCCACCGGGAACGCCGCCAGGTCGATGCTGAGAGCGATGTCGTAAGCGGTGAACAGCTGATACAGCGGCGCAACCGCGAGCCTGACCACGGTACCCGCCGGATCCTGACGGGTCGTGATAACCTTGCCGGCCACCGGAGCGGTCTCGGCAGCGAGCACCACTGTGCCCGGCGCGGGCGTGCTGACGCCGGTTAGGGTCACCTCATACTCGGTGCCCACGCCGGGCGACTCCCCGGCAGGGACCCCTAGTGGCGGGCCGACCGACACGACCTGTGCATCGGTGACCAGCAGCGCGCCGGACTGAGGCTGGGCCACAAATACCAGTGTTGGAGTGGAACGGACCCCGGCGGCCTCGGCAAAGATCTGTGCGGAGCCGATCGCCTGCGCCGTCAGTTGGCCTGCGGCATCGACCGACACCTTGTCGGGCGCGCTGGAGGTCCAGGTTATGGCACCAGGAGTTGGCACGCCCTGAGGGTCTAGTAGCTGCGCGGTCAACTGTGCCGTCTGGCCGCTGCCGGGCAGGAGCACCGAGGCCTTGTCGATAACGACGCGGTTGGTGGGGGCGCTGGTCACGGTGACGGTGAGAGTGACAGCGTTGCTGGTGACGCCGCCACTGGAAGCTGTGATGCTGGCGGTTCCGGCTGAAACCCCGGTCGCGACCCCATTGGCGACCGTAGCGACGCCGTTATCCGAGGAGGCCCAGCTGAAGCTGAGCCCGGTCAGCACGGTGCCGTTCTGGTCTTTCCCTTCCGCGGTGATGGTCTGGGTTTGACCGACGCCAAGGCTGGCGCTGGCGGGTGAGAGGGTAATCGAGACCAGCGCTCCGGGGGCTACCGCGTCGTCGCCACTGCACCCGGCCAGAAGCAGCAGGCAGGAGATAGCACCGATCCGGCACAGCGTACCCGAGGGCAGCGTGACACCAGTCCGCGATGCTTCCATGCCGAACTCCTAACGCCCTGGGCGAAGGAGGTCTGACAAGCAAAAATTTCAGCTGGGACAGTGTAGAGTATGCGGCCCGCCGGAGCGGTGCGCTAGATCGTTTGGGGCACCATTTCCCTGTCTCCCAGCGGCCCTTCGAGATACCGGGTTCGAGCTGCGGCAACCAGCGCGGCGGCATCCTTCGGGACCACCTTCCGGAACAGCGGCACGTAGTCCTCCCAATTCACCAGAATGGTGCGGGCGCGGGCGCTCACCGTCTTCTCCTCGTGCTCCCGAACCAGCTTCCGCAGCAGCTCGAGGTCGGCTGCCTCCAGATTGCCCAGCTCGACCATCTCCGGATTGATTCGGCCGGGAAAGCTGCCCGCCTCATCGATCACGTAGGCGATCCCGTTGGACATGCCGGCTCCAAAGTTTCGTCCTGCCCGGCCCAGCACCAGGACGATGCCGCCGGTCATGTACTCGCAGCAGTGGTTGCCAGCGCCTTCAATCACCGCGACCGCCCCCGAATTCCGCACCGCGAAGCGGTCGCCCGCCTGGCCAGCGGCAAAGAGCTTCCCGCCGGTGGCACCATACAGAACCGTGTTCCCCATGATGAGATGCTGATGAGAGGCGTGAGCGTAGCCCGCCCGGCGGTAGGGCCGAATGGTGATCTCCCCGCCGCTCAGTCCCTTGCCGACATAGTCGTTGGCCTCACCCTCCAGCTCCAGGTGCACCCCGCGACAGAGGAATGCGCCGAAACTTTGGCCGGCTGCACCGGCAAACCGGAGTCGCACTGATCCCGGCGCCAGGCCAGCGTCCCCGTTCCGCTCCACGATGGCCCCCGAGACCCGGGCACCTACCGTGAGATGATGGTTTTCGATGTGGTAGGTGCCGGAGAAGGGCAGGCCACAGTCCAGATACGGCTCCAGGTCCCCCAGGATCTCCTCATCGAGCGACACCAGACCCGGCCGCTCATTCCGCTCGACCATTCGTCGCAGGACAATGTTCGAATCAGCACTGCCCCGTTGCCCCGCTGCCCCGC